>JBBRLC010000039.1:0-8186 GCA_038231595.1 Candidatus Nanopelagicales bacterium
CCCACCTCGATAATCTCGTCGCGCGGTGCGCGCAGGGCGACGTGCAAGACCTCTCGTCCCTCCGTCACATTGATCTTTTCGCCTCGGAACATTTCCTCAATAAGCGCGCGCAATCCCGACTCATCAGCGAGCCGAAGAAGCAAGCTCATGGTCTCGTCAGTGACTCGATTCTTCGAGTAGTCGAGGTAGAACCCGACTGCGTCAACGGCCATTCGCTCGCCCCGCGTCGAATCGGCGGCGAACATCTCGCGCAGGTGTTCGCCTTTGATCCGCGCATAGTGCTCGCCCAACAGTTTCCAGGATTCCCGATCGGGGAGCGGGATCGACGTCGTCATCGTGTTCTCCTCAGGGCGCAAAATGCGTCACTTTGTGCGACACCAATCAGGCGGACCGTACAGCTCCAGACTTCTGCGGGGCGACGCCGAGCAACTCATGCCATGAGGCGACAAACGATGCGGCCCCGTCGACTTGGAGCTTCGCGCCCAGAGCGGCAACATCGAACCCAGCCGCTTCGTAGGCGGCGAGGACGCTGGCCGAGTCACCGCCATCTGTCGGCAACGGATCGCCCACTTCCCCATGGTCTGCGAAGGCCTTCAAGGTCTTGTCCGGGATCATGTTCACGCACAGTTCGTCGAGTGAATCGCTGGCTATCGATAGCACACCGCTCACCTGCCCTTGAGTACCTCGACTGGGTTCGGCTCACCCGCGGGGCAGCTTCGACGCTACCAAGCAACCGTGCGCGACGCTCGAGGAATGATCAAGCCGAACGTAGATGAATCTTTGTCTCGACAGCCGTGGGCTACCTCCCCGCGAAGTATCGTTACGCCGGCCAACCAGAGCGGTTGGCACAACCGGGGAGCACACCATGTCGGACGTGACAATCGGAGTTGATCTCGGCGGGACCAAGATTCAAACGGTTGCCCTCCGCGACAAACAAGTCGTCGGAAGTGAGCGAGTCCTGACGCCAGCCACCTCAGCTGACGATGTGATCGCGGCAATCGTGTCTGCCGCGACCGCGGCCCTCACGTCAGCGGGCGCGACTCTCCGCGACGTTGCTGGTGTTGGGATTGGCTCGCCAGGCCATATCGACGCCGCACACGGAATCGTGCGCAGTTCTCCAAACGTCGCTGGCTTTAACGATCCGGTTGAGTTGGGACCGCTGGTGTCAAAGGCGCTCGGCGGGGTGGACGTACACATCGATAACGACGTGCGGGTCGCGATGCTTGGTGAGCACACTCGCGGCAACGCGGCGGCTTACTCCGATGTCCTCGGAGTCTTCGTGGGTACCGGTGTTGGCGGTGGACTCATTCTGGGTGGAGTTCTTCGCGAGGGTCGAGGCGCAGCAGGCGAGATCGGGCACACCATTGTCAAACCAGGCGGCCGAATGTGTTCAGACGGCAAACGCGGACACCTCGAGGCGTACGCCGGGCGCGCGCGGATGGAAGCGAAGGCACGGGAGTCAGTGAGCAAGGGGCACAAGACGAACCTCTTCCAGATCATGGAGAAGAAGGGCAAGACTCGATTGTCGAGCGGGGTTTTCGCGGCGGCCCTCGAGAAGCACGACAAGATGGCGAACGAGTTGATCGACGAAGCCGTGTGGGCGCTCGGGATCGCGTTGGCGTCAGCACAGAATTTGCTTGACCTCGAGGCCATCGTCATCGGCGGTGGCCTCGGCGATCGCCTCGGTGCGCCCTTCATCGCTCGGGTCGCCGAGGAGATTCGGCCCCAGTTGATTTCGCCGGAGAATCCCCCCACCATTCTCGGGACCGGGCTCGGGGATCTATCCGGCGCGGTGGGGGCGGCCGTACTCGCGGGTGGGTGAGTCGACCGTCGTGCGCTCGTTGCACTGTCGATAGTTTGCTGCGGTGACCTTGGGAGGAAAGCCTTCATCGTGACAGTCGATCAAGAGAAGAACTACGCCGCGATTGCCGCCGCCGAGTTGGTCGAAGACGGCATGACCGTGGGACTCGGGACCGGGTCCACCGTGGCGTACTTGCTGGAAGCACTGGCGAAACGATCGCTGGACATCACGTGCGTGTCGACGTCGCCGCGTACCGAGGACGCTGCGCGCGCGTGGGGAATCCGAGTCGAATCCTTCGCCGGCATCGACGGACTCGCTTACCTCGACATTGCTATCGACGGTGCCGATCAGGTCGACCCTGCGGGTTGGTTAGTGAAAGGCGGCGGCGCGGCTCACACCCGCGAGAAGCGGGTCGCAGCAGCTGCAGACCGATTCGTTGTCATCGTCTCCTCGGAGAAGATAGTGCCGATGATCGTCGCGCCGATTCCGTTGGAGTTACTGGAGTTTGGGCTCGCGGCAACGTTGCGCGACCTCGGCGACGTACGGCTGCGAGATGTACCTCGCAGTCCCGACGGTGGCATCATCGCGGACTACTTCGGAGACATGGGTGGCCCGGGTGCCGTGGCTGAACTCGCTGCGCGGCTCGATGCTCAGACCGGCGTTGTCGACCATGGACTCTTCGCACCGGCGATGGTGTCCTGCATACTCGTCGGCCACTCCGGCGCTGCAGGTGCCGGCCGCCTTGAGGGTGCCGGACCCGTTGAGCGAATCGACATCACCCCCTAGCCCGCAACTCTCCTCGCTCCCTCAGAAGTTGATCATGGCGTTTTGCGCGCTATCGGGAGTTGATCATGGACTTTTGGGTGGCATTCAGCGAAATGCCGTGCTTTTCTCCATGATCAACTTGGGGTACGGCAAAGCTGCGGGCTAGACGGGGAAGCCGTGTTCGAGCGTTGCGAGTACGTGGTCAGGCGAGGTGGCGGCCAACTGCTCAACGGTGAAGTGACCCGTGGCCACAGCGACCGCCACTGCCCGAGCGAATCGCGCGGCAGCAACATCGCGCGGGGTGTCCCCCACCACGATCACGTGCTCGGGCTGCAGCGGTGAACCCAACATCCGCTGACCGCGCTCAATCGCGGTGCGGGTCAAGACCCCACGATCTGGCGAGTCCGAGCCGTACCCGCCAAAAGTGAAGTGGTGGTTGAGCTGCCCTCGACTCAGCTTGATGTGCGCGGCCGATTCGACATTGCCCGTCGTGAGGCCCAGCAGCAGACCCTCGGCGCGTAGTCGCGACAGTAACTCCGGCACACCGGGCATGACCCGATACGCGTCGCTCTCCTCAATGGTGTCCAAGAGGTGCGCCACATAGTTCGGAATCAGCGTTGCGATTTCGCGCTCCGTCGGCGTACGTCCCATGACGCCCTCAAACGTTGCTTTGCAGACGTCGTGATCGGGCATCCCGTCTTCGGTGTAGTCCTCAATGTCGGCGTCGACGCCAAACTCATCGTGAAACGCCCGAGCCCACGCCTTCGCTCCAGCCCCACCGGTAGTGAGCAAGGTTCCATCGATGTCGAACACCACCGCCCGTACTTCGCGTGTCACGGGGCGGCGGTGCGGTCGGCGAAGATCACTTGATTCGGTGCGATGACGCGCCCACCTGGAGTGCCGGGATCACCGGCCTGAAGTCGATGCAGCGCCTCCCTTTTGTCGGCTCCAGCGACTAACCACAGCACTTCTGTCGCACGGTTTAGCACCGGATAGGTCAGCGTCATCCGTCGATGTCCCATGTACGGCTGTGTCACGGAAACATCCGCGTCGACGACATCGAGCACAGGATCCCCGGGTATCAACGACGCCGTGTGCCCATCGGGTCCGAGGCCGAGATGGATCAGATCGAATTGCCCGGGCAATTCGGTCGCGTACGCCGCCGAAGCCGACACCAAATCAGCGGAGTCCACTGGCATCGCATGGATGATCGTCTCGGGCGGCAAACTCTCGTGCAGATGCGTCAAGTTGCGATCAGGGTCGCCTGGAGGCGCAACGCGTTCATCCACTTGGAAGATCTCGATCCGATCCCACGGCATCTCGCCCTTGGTGAGATGCGCGAACATCGCCCACGGCGTACGGCCTCCGCTGACCGCGAACGTAAACCGGCCGGTCGACGCCACTGACGCTCGAGCCCGGTCGGCGACAAAGTCCGCAGCCGCGTGAGCGAGCGCGTCAGCGTCAGGAAAAACCTCCAGTCTTGCCAATCGGATCAGGCCTTCTTTTCGTCGTGCCCACCGAACTGCTTGCGCATCGCTGAAAGCACCTTGTCGGCAAAGTCATCAAGGCCTCGCGACGCAAAACGCGAATACAACGCGCTGGTCAACACCGGAGCGGGTACGCCTTCATCGATGGCCGCGATCGACGTCCATCGACCTTCGCCAGAGTCCGACACCCGACCGGAGAACTCTTCCAGCCCAGGCGATTCGAACAACGCAGTTGCGGTCAGGTCGAGCAGCCAGGCACCAACAACGCTGCCGCGACGCCACACTTCTGCGACCTCGGTCGTGTCGATGTCGTACTGGTAGTACTGCGGTTCTTCGAGCGGCGCAGTCTCGGCATCTGCATCACGCGACACCTTGCCAACGTTGGCATTCTTCAGGATGTTCAAGCCTTCGGCAAAGGCGGCCATGATGCCGTACTCAATGCCGTTGTGAACCATCTTGACGAAGTGCCCGGCGCCGTTGGGGCCGCAGTGCAAGTAGCCGCGTTCGGACATGGCTAGTTCACCGGTACGCCCCGGCGTACGTTCCACATCGCCGACACCGGGCGCGATCGTCCGGAAGATCGGCTCGAGGTGGCTGAAGATGTCATCTTCGGCACCGATCATCAGGCAGTAGCCGCGGTCGAGTCCGAAGACACCGCCACTCGTTCCGACATCGACGTAGTGAATGCCCTTGGCCTTGATTTCCGCCGCGCGGCGGATGTCGTCGCGGTAGTACGAATTGCCACCGTCGATGATGATGTCACCCGACTCTAAGCGCGACGCGAGATCTGCGACCGTACGCTCGGTGATGTCGCCTGCGGGCACCATGATCCACACCGCGCGTGGGGTACTCAGCGAGGCCACAAAGTCGTCAAGGGTGGACGCACCGGTTGCCCCCTCGCCCGCCAATTCCTTGATCGGCGCTTCGTTCACGTCGTACACAACTGCTTCGTGACCGTCGCGCATGAGTCGACGCACCATGTTGGCGCCCATCCGTCCTAGGCCGACCATTCCGATCTGCATGGGTTTGTCCGTACTCACGACCGCACCTCTTTCTGCTCGACGTTATCTGCGAACCACTGCTGGTTCCGAAATCTGGATGGATATCGACCACCGAGCCGCACGGGAACCGCTGTCAAGTTTCTAGCACAGGTCCCCGAGTCATGGGACCTGGAAGTAATGTCTCCTCGCAACCTGGACCCTCATAGATCGGCAGTCGAGATGAGCGCGAACGAGCCCGCCGATGTCATGGTCATCTTCGGTATCACCGGAGACCTCGCCCGCAAGATGACGTTTCGGGCGCTGTATCGCTTGGAGCGCCGCAAGAAGCTGCACTGCCCCATCGTTGGCGTCGCAATCGATGACTGGTCGCGCGATCACCTCATTGAGCACGGGCGTCAGGCAATTGCAGACTCTGGTGAAACGATTGACGACGCGGTGTTTGCCCGTTTGGCCGCCAGGCTGTCTTACGTCGTCGGTGACTACACCGCACCGGAGACTTACCAACTCGTGGCGGAGGCGATCAACGGCAAGAACAAGCCTGTGTTCTACCTTGAAATACCGCCGTTCCTGTTTGGTCGAGTCGTCCAAGGACTCGCCGATGCTGATCTGACCAAGAACGCACGCGTGGTCGTTGAGAAGCCGTTCGGTCATGATCTCGAATCTGCGCGAGTGCTTAACGCGGACCTGCGGATGGTCTTGGACGAAGACCAGATCCTGCGCATCGATCACTTTCTGGGGAAAGAACCGGCGATGGACATCATGTTCCTACGGTTTGCCAACTCGATCTTCGAACCAATCTGGGATCGCAACAACATTGCCTCCGTGCAGATCACGATGGCGGAAAATTTCGGGGTCGAGGACCGGGGGCACTTCTACGATCCGGTCGGCGCGATGCGCGACGTCGTACAAAACCACCTATTGCAACTACTTGCGCTCGTCGCGATGGAACCGCCCGCGTCTACCGATGCCGACGCGATCCGGCGTCGACGGGTCGACGTCTTTCGCGCAATGCCTGATCTGTCACCGGCGAACTACGTTCGAGGGCAGTACGACGGGTACCTCGACATCAAAGGTGTGGCACCTGAGTCGACGACGGAAACGTTCTGCGCTTTGCGTCTAGACATTGACAACTGGCGTTGGTCCGGCGTGCCGTTCTTCATCCGGGCGGGGAAGAGTTTGGGCACCAAGGTGACCGAAGTGCGTGTCATCTTCAAACGGCCACCGAAACTCGCTTTCGCCCCCGGACTCAAACCCGATGCCGACCATTTCGTGATTCGAATTGATCCGACACCGGGTGCGAGTCTGGGCGTCCAGGCAAAGAAGCCGGGCGAACGTGCGACGCGAGCCGTAGACCTCTCGTTGATTTTCGCCGAAGCGCTCGGTGCGCCTCCCGAGCCGTACGAGCGCTTACTCGGGGACGCGCTCATCGGAGATCGCAGCCTGTTCACCGGGGAGGCGACCATCGAGGAAACGTGGCGACTCGTTCAGCCGCTGCTCGACGATCCCCCGCCGGTCATCTCGTACAAGCAGGGTTCGTGGGGTCCCAAGGAAGCGGACAAACTTCTCCGCGGCCATCCCTCGTGGCAGGACCCCTGGCTTGATCGAATCAACTGACTACGAACCAGGGAGCCGATAGCCAACGGATACTTGTGCAACTTCGTCGATATCGGCCGCGGTGAGCAAAGGCACCGTCGTGCATGCCGCCGCACCGCTGGCACTCACCGTCACCGATACAGCGGCCGCGGTCTTGTCATCGGGCAGGGTACAGATGATGAACACGTCGTCGCTGCCGATACCCCAGTGCATGGACTCCATTTCGCCGCCGAGTTCCTGGACGAGGTGATCGATGAGTTTCGCCCGAGCGGTGCCACCATCTTTGAGCAGACCCTTCGCGCCCGCGGGCGTGTAGGTCGCGCGGAACATGTACTTCGACATTGCAACCTCCCCTGCCAGCACGCGTGGGCCGGGTGCCCAAGTCGTCCCGGGCTAGGGCGGGGACGCTTCTCCCGAATGCCAGAGAAGTCAACCCTTCGACTCGGCGTGCTGCGCGTACTCGGCGATGAAGAGTGTTTGTGCTAGTACAGCCGACTCCAACTCACCGAGGTCAACGCTTTCGTTGGGCGCGTGGATCTTGGCCTTGGGGTCTTGTGCGCCGAAGAGAAGCAACTCTGCCTGCGGAACGAGTTCGTGCAGCACGGAGACCAACGGAATCGAGCCGCCGACACCGATTTCGACTACCTCCCGACCGTAAGCAGCCACGAGTGCCCGCCGCGCCGCGTCATAGGCCGGGCCGCCCGTCGGGACGACGAGCCCGTCGCCGTTGTCGCCCGGGGTGAGCGTGACGGTGACGCCGTACGGCTGGTTCGCGCGCAGATGCGCGACTAAGTGCTCACGGGCCTCGGCGGATGCAACGCCGGGTGGTACCCGCATGCTGACCTTGGCGCGAGCTATGTGTGGCAACGCATTGGGCGCCGTCGCAACGGCCGGCGCATCCAGACCGACAACGGTGATGACGGGCTGGGAAAACAATCGACTCGACAGCGAACCCGACCCCATCAGCGGAATGTCGCCACCCAAACCAGCCAAATCGCGGTATTCATCTTCCGGATAATCGGCGCCATCCCACACGTAGCCGGAAACACCAGCGATAGCTGCGTTGCCGTACTCATCCCATAGCGAATTGAGCAACCGAATCAACACCATCACTGCATCAGGTGCGGGTCCACCAAACATGCCGCTATGCATCGGGCCCGAGAGCGTTTGGACTTCGATGTACACCTCGGCGAATCCGCGCAACGTCGTCGAGAAGGTCGGTTCACCGATCCGCAGATTGCCGGTGTCGGCGATCACCATCGCGTCAGCTTGGAACAGTTCAGGATGTTCGCGCGCATATGCGTCCAGCGTGCCTCCTACCTCCTCGTCCCCTTCGACGACGATGCGCAAAGTGCACGGAGGTACCCCGTTGAAGGCCCGCAGCACCGCGGCGTGCATCACAACGCCACTCTTGTCGTCGGCCGCACCCCGGCCGTAGAGGCGACCTTCGCGCTCGGCCGGAGCGAAGGGCTCCGAAAGCCACGCGTCCTCGTCTCCGGGCGGTTGCACGTCATAGTGCGCGTAGAGCAACACAGCGGG
>JBBRLC010000040.1:0-8110 GCA_038231595.1 Candidatus Nanopelagicales bacterium
CTCCTGGACTACGGCACCACCACCTACACACCGCCAGCGAAGCTGCGGGACTACATCATCAACCGAGACCGCACCTGTCGACACCCCGGCGCCCGCCAACCCGCCATACGTAACGACATCGACCACGCCCAACCATTCCCCACCAGCGACAGCGAGCAAAACGGGTCCGGCAGCGAAGGTGGCGCGACTAGTGCCGCGAACTGCGGATCACTATGCCGACGACACCACCGGCTCAAAACCCTCGGACTCTGGACCCTGAAATCCCACCCCAACGGAACGGCCACCTGGACCAGCCCCACCGGCCACACCTACAACACACCACCAGGACCCAGCCCGTAGCCACAACGGGGCACGGAAATTCGACCACGCGACGAGCGCGAGTTGGCAAAGGGCACAACAACGCGACGATCCTGGTGCGGCCCGTGAATCACACATCGATCACTTCCTGATACGACTGATCGGCAGCATCGAGGCGTTCTATCGTTCCGCCATGGCCGCGATGAGCATGAACAAGGCAATCCACTCCGCGTTCCGGCGAGATCTGAACCGATTCATGGATGCCCTTAGCAAGTTCTCAGCGGGCGACCACGCGCGGGCGTTGCAATTGCAAACGGCCTGGAAGAACTTCGACCATCAACTCACGAGACACCACGAAGGCGAGCACGAAATCGCGTGGCCCGCGATGGAGTCAGTCGGGGTAAGCAAAGAAGCGCTCGCGCAGATGGATGCCGAGCACGCAACGATGGACGGGGGCCACTCGCTGCTGGCGAGTTCTCGACGTGGTTGGTCGAAATTCAAGGCGCGATCCGTGGCGAACACGGATCAGATGTTCCGTGCGGGAGTTGTACCGACTGTTGTACGTCGTCGCAGTTCATTCACATCACACCCGGCGAGACCGACGCCCTTGCCCACATCCCGCGTGTCTTACTGTTCCGTGCGCCAGGTTTGCCACGCGGTCACGTCGTGATGGGCTACGACGAACGAGGTCATGACCCAAGCGAACCCGCCCGGCCAACGCGACGCAGCGCGCCGTACTCGCGATTGAAATCCACGATGACTTCCTCGACCATGGGGAGAGCACTAACACCCCCAACACTTGTTGAAGCACCTGACACCGAGGCGATCCGATCAACTGAGGAGATCCCGTGAAGACCGGGCCTTCGCGGCGCTTCCCGAAGACTGAACCAGACGACGAACTTCGAGCACCTTGCAGCGCACGTCGGCACCTAAGCCAAGGACTTGTCGAACTGCTGCTCTAGGTCAGCACGTCCCGCAAGTACGGCTCCAACGTGGGCGTCGCGATGACAAGCCCGTCGATGAGTGGCGGGCTTTGGTTGAAGCGAAGTTCGGAGCCATCGAAACGCCACGCGGCGCAACCCGAAGCAAGTGCCACGACGACTGGCGCGGCGGCGTCCCATTCACTCAATCCCTTGTCATGCAGGTACGCGTCAACTCGGCCGGCAAGCACTTCCGCTGCCTTGGCCCCGGCGCTACCCATTCGAACTAACTCCACCGGCACCGAAGTTTCATGCGTGATCGCAGCCGCGATGTCGTCGATGGATCCAGGCGGCCGCGTACGACTCACAACGATCCGGATCGGCCGCGAAGTCGGCAATTCGGCCTGCAGGCCGGTCGCGGAACTCAGGGACGTCGACGTCGAGTAAGTCACGCGAGAACAAGGAAGGGCGACAGCCCCGGCTACGAGGCGTCCCGCTTCCCAGAGCGCAACATGTACGGCCCAGTCATCTCGGCCTTGGCCAAATTCCCAGGTGCCATCGAGTGGATCGACGATCCACAACCGTGACGCGGCGAGGCGGGCGGGATCATCAACTCTCTCTTCGGAAAGCACAGCGTCGCGAGGTCGGAACTCCGCAAGTCGACCGACGAGGAAATCGTGCGCTCGCTTGTCACCGCCGTCGCGCAGTTCACGGCTGCCGCCGAAGGAATCAGTGTCAGTTGCGCTGAACGCATCTCGAAATGCGTAGAGCATGTCGCCAGCCTCTTGGGCGAGGCGATGGGCAAGATCGTCGTCGGTGACATTCGCGCCGTACCGCGATGGCTCGCTCATGAGTGAACCCTAGGGCGCGCGGCTAGTAACGCGTCCAGACAGACGGTGACAAGGAAGTTCCTGCGTCTTTAGGAGTTGAAGCGACTCTGTGTGTCGTCGAGCCCGGCGCTGATGAGGGACTCAATCGAATCTGCGGCACTACCAACGAGGGTCGGCAGTTCTTTGCGCTCGACTGCGGCGAATGGCTTCAAGACAAACGCGGCAGGGTCTTGGCGTCCGGGCGGCCTTCCGATTCCCACGCGGACTCGGAAGAAGTCACCGGACCCGATTGCACTTCGCACGGATCGCAATCCGTTGTGTCCGTTGTCACCGCCGCCGAACTTGACCCGCAACGTGTCGAAATCAATGTCGAGTTCGTCGTGCACGACGATGAGTCGTTCCAGTGGGATCTTGTAAAATTCGAGCAGAGCCTTGACCGATCCACCCGATTCGTTCATGTACGACCGCGGCACCGCCACGACAACTCGCTGCTCGACCAGCCGGCCCTCAGCGATATCAGCGCGTCCACGTTTGTGAACCCCAAAACGCGCGCCGATTCGTGTGCCCAACTCGGCCGCGACCTTCGCGCCGACATTGTGGCGTGTTGATGCGTACTCCGGCCCAGGGTTACCGAGACCGACGATCAACCAAGGCGTGTTTTCGCTCACTCAGAAGCGTCGGATGCCGAGTCAGCGGCGTCCCCACCCGCGCCGGCCTCCTCAGCTGCCTCTGCCGCAGCGTCCTCAGCGACGGCCGCACGCTCGGCGGCCGCTGCCGCTTCAACGGCGAGGACGGCTGCCTCTTCGGCAGCCTTCGCTTCGGCGACGGCTTGTCCAGCGCGAGCCCTGGCCTCGGCCTCAGTGATGACGACGAGGTCGACATGCTCAAGGTCGCGGCGTACGGCGTCGCGCTGAATCTCCTTGGGAGCAACCAGCGTCACTCCGCCATCTTGCTCAATCTCCAAGACCACGCGAGGCACGCGGAAGGCGAGCATCAGTTCGCGCGCGGGCAGTGCGACGTGACGAACCTCGTTGCCACTGCCGTAGATGACCCCAGGGACCAGGCCCTCACGGCGCAAACGGCGAGCCGCACCCTTGCCAAATGCGTCTCGCGACGTCGCGGAAATCTTGATGTGGGACATGGGGAACTCCTGGCAAGTAGTGGATCAGAACATCTCGGTGCGGTGCGGTTGGGCGCCAAGGTCGAGGGCGCTCTCAAGCACGCCACCGCGTCGATCACGGTGATCGCGGAGCCGCGCAGAACGCGACACTGTGGGATCACCCTCGCCGAGGAACCCCGGAAGTGTAGCCCGACCGCGTCGATGCCTCCGACCAGGCTCCAACGCTCCCAGTTCACCGGTGCACCGAGCGAGTTTCACTGCACCATTTCACCGGTGAAGCGGGGAAGTCAGGGAGTACGGACTACAGGACGGACGTCTCGAAGAGGCTGGTCACTGAACCGTCGTCGAAGACCTCGCGAATCGCGCGCGCAATGAGCGGTGCAATGGACAGCACGGTCAGTTTGTCGAAGTGCTGCTCGTCGTTGATCGGCAACGTATTGGTGATCACGACCTCAGAAATGCGCGAGTTCTTGAGCCGATCCGCCGCCGGCTCCGAGAGCACGCCGTGAGTCGCAGTGACGATGACCTCTTCGGCGCCGTTCTCGAACAACGCATCTGCGGCCTTGATGATCGTTCCGCCAGTGTCGATCATGTCGTCGACGATGACGCAGATTTGGCCGCGGACGTCACCGACGATCTCCAGCACGCGAGCTTCGTTGGGGATGTCGGGGTCACGGCGTTTGTGAATGATCGCCAACGGGCTACCGAGGATGTCGGTCCATCGCTCCGCGACGCGCACCCGACCCGCATCCGGCGAAACCACAGTGATCTTGGAACGGTCGACGTGTCGACCCACGTGCGACGCCAACAGTGGCAACGCGAAGAGGTGATCCACCGGACCATCGAAGAATCCCTGAATCTGATCGGTGTGCAGGTCCACGGCCATCAACCGATTGGCACCGGCGGCCTTGAACAGGTCGGCCATGAGTCGGGCCGAAATGGGTTCGCGACCGGTGTGCTTCTTGTCCTGTCGGGCGTACCCATAGAAGGGCGTCACGACCGTGATGCGATTGGCCGACGCGCGCTTCAGCGCGTCGATCATGAGCAACTGCTCCATGATCCATTCGTTGATCGGAGCGGTGTGGCTTTGGATGACGAACGCGTCGCAGCCGCGTACGGATTCGTCGTAGCGGACGAAGGTCTCGCCGTTGGCGAAGTTGTAGGACTGAGTGGGAACAATCTCGCAACCGAGTTCAAAGGCGACCTCATCGGCCAACTCGGGATGCGATCGCCCGGCGATGAGCACCAACCGCTTCTCGTTTTGCGTCCTAATGCCGGTCACCGGCTCTGCCCCTCGTGAGTTGTCGGATCATGCTGATCACCGGCGACCGCATCTGCGGCCTCGGCAGCTTTGGTGTTGGGACGTTTGCGGCTTACCCAACCTTCAATGTTGTGTTGACGCGCTCGACCGACGGCCATCGCTCCGGGAGGTACATCCTCGGTGATCACCGAGCCGGCCGCCGTATACGCAGCGTCGCCAATCTCGTCCGGTGCCACCAACCTGGTGTCGCTTCCCCCTCGTACGTGATCGCCGATTACCGTCTTGTGCTTGTCGATGCCGTCGTAGTTCACCGTCACCGTCGCTGCACCGATGTTGGAGTTCTCTCCGATGGTCGTATCGCCGACGTACGACAGGTGCGGCACCTTCGAGGCCGCTCCAATCGTCGAGTTCTTGATCTCGACGTATGCGCCGGCTTTGCTTTTCGGGCCCAACACCGTCCCCGGACGAAGGTAGGTAAACGGGCCAACTGTTGCGCCCGCGCCGATGTGAGCGCCTTCGGCGTGTGTGCGCACAACCACCGCACCGACATCCACCGTCGTGTTCGACAGGGTGCTGTCGGGACCTACGTGTGCGCCTTCATTGATCCGAGTGGCTCCGAGAAGACTCGTGCCCGGTTCGATCACGACATCTCGTTCAAGTTCAACGTCGACGTCAATCCACGTCGTGAGCGGATCGATGATTGTGACGCCTTGAGTCATCCAATGATGTGCAATGCGATCACGAATCAGGACTCGCGCTTTTGAGAGTTGTATTCGGTCGTTCACGCCGAGAATTTCCTGCGCGCTCGCGGACGGAACCGCTGTCACCACAAGTCCTTCAGTTCGCATCAAACCAATGACATCGGTGAGGTATTCCTCGCCTTGCACGTTGTTGGTGGTCAATTGTGCGAGGAAACGCCTAAGCGGCACTTCCTCGAAGGCGTACATCCCGGAGTTGATTTCCCGGATTGAAAGTTGCGCTTCGGTCGCGTCCTTCTGCTCGACGATGCCTGTGACGTTGTCCTTGTCGTCGCGCAAGATGCGCCCGTAACCCGAGGCGTCGGTGAGCAATGCCGAAAGAATTGACCCGGCGGCGTGCGCTTCCTCATGAGTGCCGATCAGTGCGCGCAGCGCGTCCGTCGTGATCAAGGGCGTGTCCCCCCCGAGCACGATCACGGGGCCTCGAGCTTCAACGTCCGAGGGGATTGACTCGACGGCGATACGTACGGCGTGCCCCGTCCCTCGCTGTTCGTCCTGCACGACACACCGCGCATCAGGGGCGTACGCCGCAACGTGCTCTGTCACCTGTTCGCGCCCATGACCCACGACGACGATGACGTGTTGAGCTCCCAGCGGCGAGGCGGCGGCCAGCACATGCCCGAGCAGAGATCTCCCCGCGACGGAATGCAGAACCTTGGGAGTGGCCGACTTCATCCGGGTGCCTTCGCCGGCAGCCAGAATCACCACGGCTCGTGGAGGGACGGCGAGGTGTTCGGGACGCACTGCGGTCACTGGCGTCTATCTCCTGCGCGCGGGCCGGGGACGGGTGGGCGAGGCGGGGAGGTGCGGCGGCTGGTGCCGTCAGCGGTCACGATACCCGCGGCCGATCGGAGGCGGGCGGTGCGGTCTCGTCCGCTCAACTCGTACGCCTGGAGGCTCCCCGGGCAGGACTCGAACCTGCGTCGGCAGGATCCAAATTCCTGCTGCGAAACCGACACCGCACCGGGGACCGCGGCAAAACTTCGCCGCTGAACCGCCGGGTCACTCTAGACGCGACGCGCGGGCAACACGCGGCTGGGTGGCTTGAATTAGACTGGTTACGGTTGCGTAGGTTACGGTAGCGTAGCCACAGGCGGGACTGCCCAATCGCGTTCCCGCCTGTTGCATCTACTTCGTCGGCGCCCCGTCAAGTGACGGGGTGCCCGCACATTCAGGAGAGCCGTGACCCAGCCACTTGAGCGCATCCCCGCCGATGTCTTCCGCCCGCGCGTCTCGGAGGCGTTGGCCGAACCTGAGGGCCAATTGGTGGCAGACGGTTTCGTCGCTGACGGCGCGCTCACGGCCCACTGCTACGACATTGCTGGTGTTACGCCTCCCCCACAAAGCACCCACACGAAACAGAACAAGTCGTGGGCCGAACAGATCCTGCTCATCCTCTTCGTAGCGGTCCCGTTCCTCGCCGTACTCGCGGCCATTCCAGTCGCGTGGGGCTGGGGAATCGGTTGGACCGATATCGCGCTGAGCATCGTTTTCTTTGCAATTGCCTGCCACGGAATCACGATTGGCTATCACCGCCTTTTCACCCATGGTGCGTTCAAGGCCAACCGAGGATTGAAGATCGGCGTAGCCATCGCGGGGTCGACCGCGATCGAAGGACCAGTGACGCGCTGGGTTGCTGACCACCGCAAGCACCACGCGTTTAGCGATCGGGACGGCGATCCGCACTCACCGTGGCGCTACGGCGAAGGCTTCTGGCAAGTCGCCCGCGGTCTTGGTTGGGCTCACGTTGGCTGGCTCTTCGAAGTCGAACAACCTGCGATCGAACGCTATGCGCCCGACTTGCTCAAGGACGAAGACCTCGTCAAGGTCTCACGCGCTTTCCCTTGGATTGCAGCTGGATCGCTGATCGCGCCGCTCGTACTCGGTGGACTGATCACGTGGTCGTGGCAGGGCGCGCTGTCCGCATTATTCTGGGCCGGACTCGTACGGATTTTCCTCGTCCATCACGTGACCTGGTCGATCAACTCAATCTGTCACGTCTTCGGCAAGCACCCCTTCAAGTCACGCGATCGCTCCGGCAACGTGGCCTGGCTTGCGATCCTGTCCGCCGGAGAGTCGTGGCACAACATGCACCACTCGGATCCGACGAGTGCTCGTCACGGCGTACTCAAGGGTCAAGTTGATTCCAGTGCGCGACTTATCGAACTCTTCGAATGGTTCGGGTGGGCGACTGACGTGCGCTGGCCTAAGCAGGACCGACTCAACGCCCGCCGCATTGACGCTGCCTAACCGTCGTACTCCTTTCGAGATGAGCGTGAGCGCATGAGCACTCCAGTTGATTCGGCCACCGACTCGACGCACGTTGTCAGTACGCCTGGCCCGACGGCACGATCAACAACACGACCGGTCACGGTGAAGCCGCCGGAGCGCGTACGGATGAGCGGCAAGGAACGTCGCGAGCAACTCATCGACGTCGGTAGAAAACTCTTCGCGGCCAAAGGCTTCGAAGCAGTGACCATCGAGGAGATTGCCGCGAAGGCTAGTGTCTCCAAGCCTGTTGTCTACGAACACTTCGGCAGCAAGGACGGGCTGTACGCCGTCGTTGTCGATCGCGAAATGAATTATCTGCTTGGCACAGTCACGCAGGCCCTCACGGCCGAACATCCCCGTGAATTGTTAGAACAAGCTGGCCTGGCGCTCTTCGACTACATCGAAGGGCGTACGGACGGGTTCCGCGTACTCATTCGTGATTCCCCCGTCGCAACCTCCACCGGCAACTTCGCGTCGCTGCTCTCCGACGTTGCGACCCAGGTCGAGGCCCGACTCGCGGCCGAGTTTCGGGCGCGCGACTTTCCTTCCAAGTTCGCACCCATGTACGCACACATGCTCGTCGGCATGGTGGCCCTCACCGGTGAGTGGTGGCTCGACGTACGCAAACCCAAGAAGAGCGAAGTCGTCGCTCA
>JBBRLC010000041.1:0-8049 GCA_038231595.1 Candidatus Nanopelagicales bacterium
GCTGGCGTCTGGGGCGGGTTGAGCGAGGACGAGCGTCGTGCGCTCAAGCGTCGTAACGCCCGCGCCCGCGCGCGCGCTCTGTAGATCATCGCCAGGCTTTCCGGCGGGTCGGGCTACTGCGGAATTGGTATTTCGAGTCGAGCCCGCGTGCCCGGATGTTGGTCCGTACCTTGGTCCTCTCGGTGGCGAGCAGCGATAGCGAATGTACCGCCGAGATCATCCACAACGAGGGTCTGCACAATTTGGAGCCCCAGTCGACCGATGAGTTCCGTTCCGTCGCTTGAACCAAATCCGACCCCGTTGTCGACCACATCGACAACGAGGCAGCCATCCTCACGCCGCGGTGTCAGCGTCACCACTCCCCCACCCACTTTCGTGAGTCCGTGCTCCACCGCATTTTGCAACAACTCGGTGAGCGCCATCGCGAGCGGGGTTGCGATGCGTGCAGGCAATACGCCAAACGTCTCTGTGCGACGGACATCGACCTCACCTCCGACACCCGCTGACATCTCGTGCACCAAGACGATAACGCGGTCCGCGATCTGGTCGAAGTCGACATCTTGATCCAGCGAATGCGACATCGATTCGTGTACGGCTGCAATCGCCGCGACGCGGCGTTCTGCCTCTTCAAGCGCCTCGCGCGCCTCCGGTACATCGACACGCCGCGCTTGTAGGCGCAGCAATGCCGCCACGGTTTGCAAATTGTTTTTGACTCGATGATGTATCTCGCGGATGGTGGCGTCCTTCGTCAACAAGTCGCGTTCCCTGCTGCGAAGGTCGGTAACGTCGCGCAGAAGAATCAGCGCCCCCGCAAATGATCGATCGCGTCGAAGCGGGAGGCCTCGAATTGTGACGGTGGCGTTTGGGCTTTCAAGTTCGGAGTAGCCCGACGCACGCCCGCTCGTCACCACCGCGACGCTTTCGTCGATTGGTCCAGGGCGGCGAGCGAATCGGGCTACCAATGACTGCATCTTTGCGCCCACGATTTCGACCTGTACGCCGATTCGGTGCAGCGCAGACGCGGCGTTTGGACTAGCGAACACCACGGTTCCGTGCGAATCCAGGCGTACCAGTCCGTCGCCCACACGCGGGGGTGAGCCGGTGATCGAGATTCCCGACGGATCGGGGAAGGAGCCTTCGGCGATCATCTCGGCCAAGGCATCGGCCGATTCCAAGTAGACCTCTTCGAGTCGACCAATCGGGGTAGTCGACAAATCGCTGTGACGGGCGATCACCGCCACAACCCGCCCCGAGTGCCAGACCGGAATCGCCTCGCGTGCGGTCGGGATGTGAGGCTTGAGGGCATCGCGATCGGTGACCACCGACCGAGTGGCCAAGGCTCGATCGAGGAGTGGCTCTCGACCTCGAGGTGCGTAACTGCCCACGACGTCGTGGGGCAACGTCGTACGGCCCGTCGTCGGGCGCACTTGCGCGGCCGCGACGAAGCCACCGTCGTTCCAGGTCGGCAACCACAGCACCAGATCGGCGAAGGCCAGGTCAGCGAGCAACGTCCACTCACCGACGACCAACTGAACATGGTCCCGGGCAGCGGCACTGAGATCGGTCCGCTCGATGGACAAACTAGTCAGACTGGCCACGGCGAGACAGTACGCCGGTGAGGCTGGTTGTCCCGGCATCCACGCGCGTTGGGAGGATGCGCAGGTGACGGACGAACTTGGCGCTCAAACCTCGCGAACGCGCGACCTCATCGCCCGAGACGCTCGCTCGGTGTGGCATCCCTTTACCCAGCATCAGATGTGGGTCGATGACTCGCCGATCGTGGTCGACCGCGCCGAAGGAGTGTGGTTCTGGGACACCGATGGCCGTCGCTACCTCGATGGCGTGTCGAGTTTGTGGGTCAATGTCCATGGCCATCGCACGCCAGAGATCGACGATGCAATTCGCCGTCAACTTGAGCGACTTGACCACACCACATTTCTCGGCATGACACACGAACCCGGAATCGAGTTGGCCGAAAAGCTCCTCGCAACCGCGCCGGCTGGTTTGACAAAGGCTTTCTTCGGTGGGGACGGAGCCTCGTCAGTTGAGGCCGCGATCAAGATGGCCTTCCAAGCCGCCGCTCAGCGCGGTCAAGAACGACCGCTCTACGTCCATGTTGCCGAGGGCTACCACGGTGACACGTTGGGCGCGGTGAGCGTCGGTGGCATCGCGTTGTTCCATCACACGTATCGACCGATCTTGCTCGACACCCGGATGGTTTCCTCACCGGGACATCTCGCCGATGGTCAGTCGCGTGCCGATCGAGCCCAGGAGGTACTTCGGGAACTCGCTGAATTGCTCGAGCGCGAGGGCGATCGGGTCTGCGCGATTGTGGTCGAACCAATGGTGCAAGCGGCCGGCGGAATGTTGACTCACGACGCAACCTTCCTCGTCGGCGTGCGGGCACTGTGCGATCAGTTCGCTGTGTTCTTGATCTGTGACGAAGTGGCCACCGGAGTTGGGCGTACGGGTCGAATGTGGGCTAGCGAGCACGCCGGGATCTCCCCGGACTTGTTGACCTGCGGTAAGGGCCTTACCGGGGGCTACTTGCCGCTGTCGGCCGTGCTCGCTACCGACGACATCTATGAGTCGTTCCTCGGTACACCGACCAGCGGTCGTACGTTCTTCCACGGACACTCCTACACCGCGAATCCGCTCTGCGCGGCGGCCGCGATTGCCAACTTGGACCTGATGGCGACCAATGGCACGGTCAAACATACTGATCGTGTTGGCGAGCTGATGGGGCAGTGGCTTGCACCGCTGGAGGCTGTCTCGGGCGTACGAGAGATTCGACGAATCGGCACGATGACTGGTATCGAGGTCGATGCGCTCGGCGACAGGACTGGATTTGCAATCTGCCAGGAGGCACGGCGACACGGCGTGTGGGTCCGACCGCTCGGGAACGTTGTTGTTCTGATGCCGATCCTCGCAATTGCCGATGACGACTTGCAGCTACTAGTGGATGTCGTGAGTAACGCCGTACGAACCGTAGTCGGGTAGTTGGAACGTGTCACCCAACGAGTTGACGCACAATGAGTGGCTGGACGCCGTGGCTGAACAGCGTCGCGCCGATGGCTTGCGCAGAACTCTTGCTACCCGCCAGCCCAAAGATGCAGCGCTTGACCTGGCGGGCAATGACTACCTCGGGCTTTCGCGGCATCCCATCGTTGTTGCCGCCGCAGCCGAGGCGGTGCGTATATGGGGAGTGGGTGCAACAGGTTCGCGACTTGTGAGCGGTTCCACCGCCGTACACGCTGAACTGGAAGAGGAACTCCGCGCATTCTTGGGTCACGAGAAAGCTCTCGTTTTCGCCTCCGGGTATGCTGCCAACCTGGGTGCAGTTGTCGCGTTGAGCGGACCAGAAAGTCTCATCGTGAGCGACCAACTCGTACACGCTTCACTCGTGGACGCGTGCCGTCTGAGTCGGGCCCGCGTGATCATTACCCCCCACCGCGACGTCGACGCCGTCGAGCGCGCTCTCGCGCAACGCTCGGAGTCGCGCGCGATCGTGTTGACCGACGCGGTCTTCAGCGTCGACGGCGATGTCGCACCACTCGCTGAACTAGTGAGAGTGACTTCCCAACGCGAAGCGGTCTTGATCGTCGACGAGGCGCATTCACTCGGCACCGTTGGAGTCGGGGGCAGCGGCGCATTGGCTGACCTCGGCTTGGCTGGACTCGACCACGTGGTCACCACTATCACCCTATCAAAATCCCTTGGGGCACAGGGTGGAGCGGTGATTGGTTCCGCACGAACCATCGATCACCTCGTCGATCAGGCACGTGCGTTCATCTTCGATACAGCCCTGGCTCCGATGACCGCGGCGGCGGCGCTCGCAGCTTTGCGGGTCCTGGTCGAGCATCCCGAGCTCGCGAGCAACGTACGCGCACGCGCGGGAGATCTTTCTCGCGTCGCTGGGGACTTGGGCTTCGAGACGAGTTCTCCAGCAGCGGCCGTCGTGTCGATCCGGATTGGCGATCCAGCCCTGGCCGTCGACGCGACACGGGTGTGTGCCGATCACGGCGTCCTGGTCGGATGTTTCCGACCACCATCGACACCAGATGCGCTTGCCCGGCTTCGATTGACCGCTCGAGCTGACCTCACGACCGGGGACATTGCACGCGCTTCTGGCGCTTTGGACGCAGCGGGCAAATTCCTCCGCGCCGATTCGAGGACGTCCTCGTGAGCGTGCTGATCGTGACAGGTACTGGCACCGGAGTCGGCAAGACGATTGTGACCGCCGCGATCGCCGCATTGGCCGCCGATCGCGGCACTCGCGTTGCGGTGATCAAGCCAGCGCAGACCGGAGTGCAGGCGCACGACCATGGAGATATCGATGACGTACGCCACCTGACCGGGCTGACCGACGTCCATGAATGGTCGCGCTTCGAACCGCCGCTCGCTCCGGCGGCCGCCGCTCGACATAGCGCTCTTACTCCCCCGGATCTCCACGCCATGGCGGTGCGCATCGCCTCGTTGACCGACGACCACCGACTCGTCCTCGTCGAGGGTGCCGGTGGGCTCCTCGTACGCTTCGATGAAGACGGGGCCACGATTGCTGATCTGGCAGCCGAGTTGAGCGCGCCAGTCCTCGTGGTGTGCGACCCAACTCTCGGCACGCTCAATCACACCGCGCTGACATTGGAAGCCCTCGCTCACCGAGGCCTGCAGTGCGAGGGAGTGGTCATCGGCGCGTGGCCCGAAGAACCCGATCTGGCCTGCCGCAGCAATATTCGCGATCTTGAAATGCTGAGTGCTCGACCTCTGGCCGGCGCGATCGAGGCGTACGCCGGACTGATGAGCCCGGCCGCGTTTCTTCACGCGGCTCGCGTCGGGTTGGGTCCGAGCCTCGGTGGCAGCTTTGATGCGGCAGACTTCCGACGACGATGGCAACCCCACGGATGGAGCCCCGCGTGACAACTACGGCAGACGATCGAGATGTTGTAACGGCAGGGGCCGCGGACGACATCCTCGTGGCCGCTCGATCACGCGCCCTTGACCACGGACTCGGCCTTTCTGAGATCCAGATCTTGGAGGTGCTCGAGCTTCCCGACGATCGAGTGCCCGAGTTGCTCGCCCTAGCCCATGCC
The DNA here is from genome assembly GCA_038231595.1 of Candidatus Nanopelagicales bacterium. GTDB lineage: Bacteria > Actinomycetota > Actinomycetes > S36-B12 > JBBRLC01 > JBBRLC01. The sequence goes on from JBBRLC010000041.1 coordinate 5,091, forward strand.
GTTCGCATGCGTTGGTGTGGACCAGAAGTCGAAGTCGAAGGAATCGTCTCGGTGAAGACCGGCGGCTGCCCGGAGGACTGTCACTTCTGTTCGCAGTCTGGGCTGTTCTCATCTCCCGTTCGATCGGCGTGGCTCGATATTCTATCGTTGGTGAAAGCCGCGATCGATACAGCCGCGAGTGGAGCCTCCGAGTTTTGCATTGTCGCTGCGGTCCGCGGACCCGACGAGCGACTGATGGCCCAGATGCGTGAAGGTGTTGCGGCAATCAAAAACGCGGTCGACATCAACGTCGCTGCGTCCTTGGGCATCCTGAGCCAAGAGCATGTCGACGATCTCGTCGACATGGGCGTACACCGTTACAACCACAACTTGGAAACAGCGCGCTCCTATTTCCCAGCGGTTGTCACGACGCACACGTGGGACGAGAGGATGGAGACCCTCGAACGCGTACGCGAGAGCGGCATGGAGGTGTGCTGCGGTGGCATCGTCGGCATGGGCGAATCGCTGGCACAGCGGGCAGAATTCGCGGCTCAGTTGGCGACCCTTGAACCCCATGAGGTGCCGCTGAACTTCCTCAATCCTCGACCCGGTACGCCATTTGGAGACCTACCGGTGCTGTCGGCGCCCGACGCATTGCGCACGATTGCCGCCTTCAGACTCGCGCTTCCTCGAACGATTCTCCGATTCGCTGGCGGTCGTGAAATCACCTTGGGCGATCTCGGTACGCGCGATGGTCTACTTGGTGGGGTCAACGCGGTGATTGTTGGCAACTACCTCACGACGCTGGGTCGGTCAGCCACCGACGACCTCGAGATGTTGCGTGAACTTTCGATGCCGGTCAAGGCGCTGTCCAGCACACTGTGACCACCAATCCAGCGTCGGCTCTCGTGATTCGACCTATCGCCGACGATGAATACGACGTCGTCGGAGACCTCGTTGTGCGGGCGTACTCCGCCGCCGGACATCTCGATCAGGACCATGGTTACGACGTGGTGCTGCGCGACGTACGCGCTCGGGCCTCCTGCGGTCCGGTTCTGGTTGCAACCCCGGCCAGAGATCCATCAACGATCCTTGGATCGGTGACGATTTGTCCGCCTGGCACGTTGTACGCCGAAATCGCGCAGCCGGACGAGACAGAGTTTCGCTTCCTTGCTGTTGACCCGGCGGCGGCACGCCGGGGGGTCGCTACAGCGCTCGTCGATGCGTGCATCGATCACACGCGAGCACAAGGTCATCGGGCGCTTGTGCTTTCCGTCATTGACTGGAACGAACCCGGCCATCGGCTCTATCGGAACATGGGTTTCCTACGGGCTCCCGAGCGAGACTGGGCGCCGATTCCCGACATCCGACTCTTGGTGTCTGCACTCGAACTACGAACGCGGTCATGACGTCGGCGTACTGCCCACTCTGTGGGGTCGAACGCGTCGGCGTCGATGTGCACCGCGACTGCGTTGTTGCACTTGAGCTAGAGCCGCCGCGCTATTGCGCCCAATGTCGCCGTCGGATGGTTGTGCAAGTCACGCCCCGCGGTTGGCGCGCAACGTGCTCAGAACACGGCACAACCACATCGGGATAATCAAACTCGCTTCGATCACCGGTGAAGGAGTGCAGCCAAACTCGCTTCGATCACCGGTGAAGGAGTGCAGTTAGCTGACGAGGCCTAGGCGGCGGAGTTCGACCGTGAGGTCGTGAGGGCTCGTCGATGCAGCCATTGCTGCATCGAGGGTAATAACCCCGTCGCGGAACAACGTGCACAGGTGCTGATCGAAAGTCTGCATCCCGTAGTAGCCGCCTTCAGCAATTAACGAGTTGATCGTGGCCGTCTTGTCTGGATCGGAGATTGCATCAGCGATACGGCCCGTATTGACGCAAATCTCGATGGTGACGCAGCGGCCGAGGCCATCAGCCCGAGGTACGAGCCGTTGACACAAGATCCCGCGTAGCGAGCCGGCCAAAGCGAGGCGTACCTGCTTTTGTTCGTGCGGTGGGAAGAAGTCGATGATGCGCGCAATCGTTTCCTGCGCATCGGCGGTGTGCAGCGTCGACATGACGAAGTGACCGGTCTCGGCTGCCGATATGGCAGCTTTGACAGTTTCCACGTCACGCATCTCGCCGACCAAGATGACGTCCGGATCTTGTCGCATGGCGGCGCGCAGCGCGACTGAGAAGTCGTTGGTGTCGACGCGTACTTCACGCTGGTTGATCATGCCGCGACGATCGTGATGAAGAACCTCGATCGGGTCCTCAATGGTCACGATGTGCACTTCGCGCTGCGCATTGATGTGATCGACCATGCCAGCCAACGTGGTTGTCTTACCGGAACCGGTGGGGCCGGTGACGAGGACAAGGCCGCGCGGTTCGAGCGCTAAATTGGCGACGACGGGCGGGAGCCCAAGGTCGCTCAAAGGGATAGCGCCGATGGAAACGCGACGGAATACCAGGCCAGCTGCCCCACGCTGACGGAACACGTTGACACGGAACCGTCCTACGCCGGGGATGGAGTACGCAAAATCCGCCTCGTTGCTGCGGTGAAACTCTTCAACCAAGTTCGGTCGGAGGACCTCGCGCACCATGTGCTCGGTGTCGTCACAAGACAACTCACTGGCCTGCAATTTCCGCAAACGTCCATCGATGCGTACCCGAGGAGCGGAACCAACCTTGCAGTGCAAGTCGGACCCACCGGACTCCACGAGGGCGCGGAGGAACGGTTCGACCGATTGAAACACCGGGGGGTTGGTAAGCGGAGGAACGGCAACGTGATCGCTCTGGTCCTCGCCGTCCACGTCGTAGTCACCCAGTTGAGCACTATTGGGAAAGCTGGAGTGATCCAACCCAGCAACAACATCGTCTGGTGTCGTCAATTTGACGGTCATGTTCAGCGGATCGTCGCCGAGTGATCCTGGCAGGTCGACGTCGAGCAGGGTCTCTGATTCGCTATTCAGTTCCGCGGGGGTGGTAA
>JBBRLC010000042.1:0-8042 GCA_038231595.1 Candidatus Nanopelagicales bacterium
ATCGCCAATGGAAGTGGCGCCGTCCTTTTCAGTCCGCTCCCGCTCGAATACAGCATCCACCTCTGATTCGGTAGGAAACCAGCGTTGGCGCATGCGAGTAGCCAGCCCGGGTCGTTGCGTGTCAGACCTACTCATCGGATTTCGGTGATCTCCGGCCCGCGCTGGAATGGAGCCAAAATCTCGCGATCCGTCGCCTCCACTCCCACGTCCGGACGGCCTTCGCCCGGCATCGTCAAGGCCAAGGGGTCCCCCGGTGCCATCGCGTCGGACCCACGTACCACAACCACACCACGCACGACCTCGTCAAGGTGGCCGGACTGACGCGGATCACTCGCGGCAGGGCCGCTGAATACCGCGCGCAGGAACCAGCGCGGGCCGTCGATTCCGACGTACCGAACCGGTGCGCGACCCTGCTTGCCGTCGGGGCTTTGAACGGCCATGACACTGTGTAGTTCGGTCCCAAAGGAGCTGGTGAGGAAATCGACAGTGCCGCCGGATGAGGAGATCCCGCCAGCGATTTCTTTGCGAATGTCAACCCACATTCCTTCGCGCCGAGGAGCCGCAAATGCCTGCAGTGCAACGGAACTATCGCCCTCGACAACTGTGACGGCTACTACTGCACCAGATCCCTGATCTACTTCGAGGCGTACTTCCATGGCCTCAAGGCCGCTGATCCGCATCGATCCGAGGTCAAGGTACGAGTCGTCGGTTTCGATCTCGCCGGAGTCCCATGGACCGTTGGGTCGTTCGGGTAATCTGTCCCGGTCGGAGGCGTCGTCGTCTTCGTCGACGTCGAGATCAGTTGTCTCGTCGAGTTCGACGGAGTCCTCATCGGTAGTTCGCCGACGTCGGAACACGCGGAACCTCCTGGAAGCAAGCTGATGTAGCAGCACGTCGTGTCGTGCCGAGGCCTACACCGTACCGGCGTGACCACCCGTGGAGCCGAACCCGCCCTCGCCTCGGTCCGATCCGGGCAGCGCCGCGACGTGATGGAAGATCGCCCGCTCCACCCGCTGGACCACAAGTTGAGCAATCCGGTCGCCCCGCCGAAACGTCACCGACTCGCGTGGATCAAGGTTGATCACGCTGACCTTGATTTCACCGCGGTACGCCGCGTCGATGGTTCCCGGGGCGTTCACCAAACTGACGCCGTAGTTCACCGCAAGTCCAGAACGCGGATGCACAAAAGCGGCGTATCCCGGTGGCAACGCGATCGCGATTCCGGTGGGGAGCAGGGCCCGCTCGCCCGGCGCCAGCGTGAGGTCCGCGGTGGTGCGCAGATCGGCGCCGGCATCCCCGGGGTGCGCATATGTGGGCGGTTCGAAGTCCGGATCGAGGCACTGAATCAACACGTCTACGTCGTTCACACCGGTCACGGGTTCATCTCCAACGCCTGCACGCTGGCTCGTACGGCCCGATCGGCGGCCGCCCGCTCGACGTCTTGAGCGCGACCATTCTTGATGAAGTGCTCCATCGGAACCTGCACAAACAATGCCGCTGCCGTTACCGCGACAGATCCGTCCGGAGATCCGAGTCGACCGACTGCGCGGGCATACACCTTGCGTCGATGAACTCCGATGACTTCAGCAAAGATGTGCAGCACTTCGCCCACCGGCACCGGGCGGCGAAAATCTGTTTCTAACCGACCGGTCACGGCGGGGACGGCGAGCAACCAGTTCGTTGCTCCCAACGTTTCATCGAAGGCGGCGGCCAATAGGCCACCGTGCGCGAGGCCTGGCGCACCCTGGTGATGCTCGGTGACCGTGAACTCGGCACGCAAACTCAAACCCTCCCCGGCGAAGGTGCGCATGTGCAGGCCGGTGCCGTGATCTTCACCGCAACCGAAACACAGTGAGTAGTGGCTAGAGATTTCCGTACCCGGGGCGGGAGCATTGGGATGACGCTCAGGCAAGACCGCCTCAGGGGGCGGCGTGGTGCTCGCCGACGTACGTGCCCGGCTAGTGGGAGATTCTGTCACTCCAGAGACCTTAGTCGCCGGTGTTCGAGCCGCGGGAATTCGCCGACGCCACCCGTGCGAGAGTTCGCGTTGTGATCTACCGCGAACGCGTTTACGCGCCCATTTCGCTGTGGGTGGCCGTCATCGCCATGACCGCATCGTTGGGTGTCGCCTACGGGCATGTACTCGGCAACGGGTGGGGGTTCTTGACCTTCGCCATCACCCAAGGGTTGGCGACCTGGTGGTTATTCGGCACCGCCCTACTCATCTCGGTCACCGCGACCGAACTGCACGTGGGTCCCGCCCGACTCCCGGTTGTGTACGTCGGTTCCGTGGCCGTCCTCGATCGAGACCGCACCAAGGCCGCGCGCGGGCCACGAGCTGATCCGCATTCATTCATGCGCCTTCGTCCCGGCGTAACTGAATCCGTCGTCGTCGAGGTCACAGATTCTGACGATCCTCACCCCTATTGGATGATCTCGTCGCGTCGTCCCGAAGACTTGCGAGCGGCGCTGGTGAATGCGACTTCTCAATCAACAACCCGGTGATCCTGGCGGCCCGACTGTGGCAGGCTGAGATCAGTTGCACCGCACACATCAGTTCCGGCGCGTGGAGGCACCCGTGACAAAGTCCAGCCGTTCGTCCCTGCTTGTACCCATTGCTCTGATGGGTGCGACGTGGGCCGTACGTCGGGGAATGGATTCTGCTTATCGCCGCGGGACAGGTGCTGAACCACCCTCGCGGGATAACGACACCACATTGGTGCGTGCGCTGACGTGGGCCATCACGACCGCTGCGATTGTTGCCGCGATCGAAGTCCTTATTTCCCGGGCGATGAATCCGAGCGTCGATGACGATGTGGCGGCTCAGGAAGCCGCTCGCTAAACCTGCGATCGACGGGCTAGGACAGGCACTCACGGCAGACGGGCTGGCCAGCAACTTCCTTGGCCAGTTGGCTACGGTGATGGACGAGGAAACAGCGCGAACAGGTGAACTCATCTGATTGACGGGGAACCACCGTCATCGTGAGTGACTCATCGGACAAATCCGCGCCCGGAAGTTCCAGACTCTCGGCAAGTTCGGCTTCGTCCACGTCCACAGTTGACGACGCCTTGTTGGCCCGCTGCGCCTTCAGTTCCTCGATGGAATCCTCGGCGAGCTCATCGTCGGTTTTAAGCGGTGCGTCGTAGTCGGTTGCCATGGTGGCGAACTCCAGTTGTCTCGTGCGGATGGTGCAGTGTTCCTGGCCGTCTCGGCCCTTCGTGCCTCGGGTCTAACGCAGCAAACGGCCGAATCATGCCCGAGGTGAGGGGCAGATTGTGCCCCGATGCTGCGGCGGTGGCGAATCGACATACCGGCTGACCATGGGTTTCCACCCGGATGGGGGTGACACCGCTCACATCGGCTGACCCCAGTGGTCGTGGCGAGACCGGATACCGTGTCGATTCCGCCTCAACCAGGCACCTTCGGCACGTGGGAGTCGCGATGGCCATTTACGCCCTAGGTGACCGAATTCCACTCATCGATCCCGAGGCATTCGTGCATCCCGACGCCGTCATCATCGGGTCGGTCAAAATCGGTCCGGAATCGACGATCTGGCCCACGGCGGTACTGCGAGGCGACCACGGAGACATCACCATTGGCTCCCGGACGTCCATCCAGGACGGCACCGTCGTGCACTGCACCGCGGCGTTGCCGACGACGATCGGCGACCGCTGCGTCGTCGGCCACAACGCACACCTCGAGGGTTGCACCGTCGAGGACGACTGCTTGATCGGCTCGGGTTCGGTTGTGCTGCATCGCGCCGTTGTTCGGTCCGGTGCATTGGTCGGGGCTGCCGCGCTGATACCCAACGGCATGGAAGTGCCCTCGCGGTCGATGGCGCTGGGGGTTCCAGCGAAGATCCGGCACGAGGCCATCGCTGAAGGGGCTTTCTCGGCCGCTGTCGCGATGTACGTCCAGAACGGCCATTGGTATCGCGGCGAACTACGCCGGTTGGACTGAAGGACTCATTGACGCGGCTCGATCAGCGGCGTACCGAGGTGATCAGGTCTGCAAGTGCGTCGCCAATCGGTCGCGCGGTGACGAGCAAGATGGGTTCGACATCGCCATCCCGGTGCGCCGCGATCTCCCGGATGTCGGCCCCGGCTTCATGCGCTATGAGCTCGCCGGCCGCCCGATCCCACGGCGCGAGACCGCTTTCGTAAAACGCATCGATGCACCCCTCGGCGACGAGACACAAATCGATGCTGGCCGCGCCGAGCCGACGAATGTCGCGGACTCGGGGAAGCAATTCGGCGACGACGCGGCCTTGATCAGCGCGGCGTACGGCGTCATAGCTGAATCCGGTTCCCACCAGCGCCTGACCCAACGAGTTACACATAGAAGGTGACATTGGGCGAGCGGCGGTGTCGTCGATCCGGGTTGCGCCTCCGCCACGATGCCCGATGTAGGTCGTCGACTGATCGGGAAGGTGGACGACGCCCACCAACGCCGTCCACATCGACGATTCATCTCCGGGCGTGGCGAGCAAGCCGGCTGCAATGGACACCGCCCAGTTCGACAAGCCGTAGATGTAGTTCGTCGTTCCATCGAGTGGGTCGATCACCCAGCGGACTCCCGACGACGCGGGTCGTGACCCGCCTTCCTCGCCCAGAATGCCGTCATCAGGTCGTGCGGTGAGAAGGGTGTCCACGATCAATTTCTCGGCCGCGCGATCCATATTCGTCACGGAGTCCGTTGATGAAGACTTCGTGTCAACATCGAGCGCGGTCCCCCACCCCGCCCGCAGCAACTCCCCCGCGCCCTGGGCGGCAACGCGTGCCAACGTCAGCAGTTCCCCGAGATCTTGGGGTTCCGCGAGTGGCGAAATCATGACGTGGCCGTCGGCCGTACCCGCGCCGGAGGCAGGCAGCACGCCGGTTCACACGAATCCCAAGACGGTCCGAGCGCGGAACATGCCCGTCTCACGGTCTGACCTTGACTCGATGGATCGAGTCTCTCCCTGATGAGTTCGACGAGCCCTGCAACAAAGCGTGGGTGAGTGCCCACGGTCGCAGCGCGGGCGACATCAAGTCCGAGATCGAGCGCGCGTTGGGTTGCCTCCCGATCCAGGTCCCACACCACCTCCATGTGATCACTGACGAAGCCGATCGGGACGAGTACCACGGCGTTCACGCCGTCGGCGCCAAGTTCATCGATGCGATCGTTGACATCCGGTTCGAGCCAAGGAGTTGCGGGCGCTCCTGATCGGGATTGAAAGACCAGCTCCCAGTCGTAGCGCACCAGTCGGCGAACCGCGAGGCGATCAACGATCGCTGCTGCGGTCGCTCGATGCTGCGCCACATAAGCACCGCCAACCCCGGCATGCCCATCGACACCGGCAACACCATCGACACCGGCAACGCCATCGACACCCGGACCTGATGCGTCGGCGAGAACTTGCGGCAGCGAGTGAGTCGAGAACAACAACCGAACCGACGAGGTCGCGGGCAGATCCAGGGAGTCCAAGGCGTCGTTCACGTTGTCGACCATCACCTCGATAAAGCCCGGATGGTCGAAATAGTGCCGAATCCGATCGAGGGTTAAGGAACCCGCACCAGCCACCAGTTGAGCGTTTTCACGATCCTCGCGGTACTGACGACACCCGGAGTACGACGAGTACGCCGACGTCACCACCACCAACGCGCGTCGCGCGCCGGCGGCGTACATCGACGCAAGTGTGTCCGCGAGGAATGGGTGCCAGTTGCGCGAACCCACGTAGACCGGCACGTCCAGGCCCGCCGCTTGCAACGCCGCGTCCAGTGCGTCACGCAAGGCCTGCGTTTGGGCCGTGATGGGTGAGATGCCGCCCATCACCAGATAACGCGAGCGAATCTCGTCGAGTCGTTCGGCGTTGACCTCGCGGCCGCGCAGGACGTTGGCAAGAAACGGATCCACATCATCGGGTCCCGCCGGACCGCCAAACGATTGGATTAAGACCGAGTCGTAGGGCGCTCCCCCGTCGGCTGCGGCAAGTGGCACGCTCCGAGCCTGCCGCCAAAGGCGCCACCACGCCAACTGGGGGTAGTGCTAGCGCGGAGGCTCACTTGGCGACAGACTGCCCTCTGCCACGATCCGCACTCTCGACCCGACCGTCCCGACCCGCCGTACTGGAGTAACGCATGCGCGAGTTGTCCTTTCTCGGCCTCAGTGACGACGTAGCGTCGTTGTTGCTGTCCGGCAGCGACGGCGAGCGCTACTCGGTCGCCCTCGACGAGCGCTTATCTTCGGCCGTCCGCCAAGACCGCAGTCGGCTCGGTCAACTCGATCTAGCCGCCCAAGGCCTCTCCCCTCGCGACATTCAGGCCCTCATCCGGGCGGGCCACTCCGCCGAAACGGTCGCCGAGAACTACGGGGTATCCCTGGATCGGGTCCGCCGATTCGAAGGTCCAATGCTCGCGGAGAGAGAGTTCGTCGCCTCCCAAGCGAAAGCCACCGAAATACGTCGAGACGAGAGCGCACGCACGTTGGGCGAAGTCGCTGCAGCCCGGCTTCGTACCCGCGGGATTGATCCCTCGCGACTGAATTGGGATGCCTGGCGTCGCGAGGATGGTCGTTGGACGCTGGTCGTGACCTGGCCCGAGGGTGGGGCGGACGGGCAGGCCACCTGGACTTACGACACGGTCGGGAGAAGTTTGCACTCCGTCGACGACGACGCTGCTTGGCTATTGGAAGAGAGCGCCATCGACGTCGAGGAAGACATCCGCCCGCGGCTCATCGGTTTACCCTCGGTCGTCGAGGACGTGCCGGAAATTGAATTCGTGGACGAAATTGACGAGGCCGCGCCACCACCGTGGCATGCCGAGGATGATCGCCATGCAACCGGGCCCGTGCCGAGCGAGCCAGAACCACCGGCTCCGGCCCCGCGTCGCGGACGCAAGAGTAAGCGCGCGAGTGTGCCTTCGTGGGATGAAATTCTGTTCGGTTCGCGCGAACCTGACAGATAAGCCGCGCGGGACTCAGCGGGACTCAGGGTTAGTGGTGATTCTGCGCAGTTGATTCTGACAGGGCGGCCGCGAATTCCAATGCTTGCGCGACAACCTCGGCGCCGTCGGCCGCCTCAGACACCCGCAGCGCAAGGTCATCATTGCTGGCCGTACCCGTATAGCCATGGTCGGCGTCGCAGTCCGGATTCCCGCAGCCCGCAGGTTCGAGTTCGATCCGGCTGACCGCACCCCACCCGATCGTCAGCACCACTTCCGCGACGGGAGCGCCGGTGGTGTGAGCCGCCGGATCACTCACGACGCGGGTGACCACCACGGAGTCGACTCGTTCCAGCCGGACGGCTTCTGTCGACGCAGTCGCGAACGCCACCGGGTTGGTCTCGTCCGCGGGATGTTCGTCGGTGTGACCGACCACCAACCGAGTCGGGGTGAGGGCCAGCACGGTCACGTGGCGGCGGAGTTCGTCGCGGTCAAAGGTGGCTTCGTGGTGAACGACGTACGCCATGACCGGCTCGCCAGCCATACACGTATTGAGCGAATCGGCGACGAGTTCCGGGTAGTAACCGCTGCGTTCGATGTCGTCGCGCAATCGGGCGTCCAACGCCAGGGTCGGTTCGGTACTCGAGCGATCACGCATGCGCTCATCCTGCCACGGCGACGCCGGGTGCGCGGCCACGTGTGGAGCACTCGTGGACGGGCCGTCCCCGAATAACTACGTCAGAAGCCGACGGGCGCCGGAATCGGTACGTACCTCAGGCGCGGCCAACGTCAACGAGACGTCCAGCACCGAGCAACCCCGTGGGGTCGCGATGATGGGATCGATCACGAGCTCAGCGACCTCCGGATGGGAATCAGCCAACTGTCCCACCCGCAGCACGACGTCTTGAAGGGCCAGCAAGTCCACCGCGTCAGCCCCAGTGTCGCCGGTCAACATCGGTGATGCCCCAGGAGCGCGCAGTAGTTCGCGAGCGTCTTCGTCGGTCAGCGGCGGAATGCGGTAACCCCGATCCCCTAGCAACTCCGGGATCGTTCCCGCCAACCCGAAGGAGACGACCGGACCGAACAACGAATCCTCACGACTCGTCACCACTACCGCGACC
>JBBRLC010000043.1:0-8012 GCA_038231595.1 Candidatus Nanopelagicales bacterium
CGAGCGCACTGAGCGCCTGAATCTCCAACGTGGACGCGCCGTGACCGACTCGCTCACCCAAGCGAGCCGGGTCGCTGTCCAGCAACCCAACGACGCGAAACCCGCGTGTCGCGAATCCGCCGTATCCAGCGAGCGCATGTCCGAGGTTGCCGATCCCGACGATGACGACGGGCCAGTCCTGGGTGAGGCCAAGTTCGCGGGCGATCTGGTAGACGAGGTAGTCGACTTCGTAGCCAACGCCGCGGGTGCCGTACGAGCCGAGGTGGCTGAGGTCTTTGCGAAGTTTCGGGCTATTAACGCCGCTGGCCGCAGCGAGTTCCTCGCTGGATACGGAGGTAACGCCGCGGTCGGCCATGGACGTGAGCACTCGGTGGTAGATCGGCAGTCGGGCGACCGTCGCCTCGGATATACCTCGGCGCGCGCCGGAACCGCCGCGTGGCGGAACTGCAGGCTCGATAGGCACGTATCACCCCGGTCTGAACTGGCATCGATATGCGCGCAGAGGGCCGATCCGGGTCGCGGTTGGTGGCTTTTTAGGGCATTTCAGGTCCGCGTCGACTCCAGCACCTGGTCAGCGTAAGCAATTAGTGAACGAACGCACAAAGTTGACCGGAGGGCCTCTACCGGTATACGGACCCCGGAGGGGGTCTGCCCGCCTGACCACGCCGGCCGCGGCCCCGTCTACTCCTGCCCCCTTCGGCGACTCTGTGTCCAGCCCAGGGCACCGGTGAGGACCAAACCCTTGAATATCCAGTGCCCAACTGACTCGACACTCCGTCGGAATTGTCAGCGGTCGCGGTTAGCTTTGGCGACATGACGAATAGCGAAACCGCCTGTGTCCCCGCCATCTCCGACGTTGACGCAGTGGTTTCCCGACCACCCGATTTGCCAACATTTGGGCCGGGATTGACCGACGAAGAGTGAGCCTCGGTATCTCTGGCACCCGGTGATATCCGGTTGTCCTATGAGCGGCTCGAAGCGGAGATCGTGGCGTATTCCTCCCGGATTGCGGCGGCGATGAGTCGGTGGTTGCAGCTGATCGCGGAGTATGACCGCCGCGGGGTGCGCAGGCGAGAGAGACGATCGGGCTGACGCTGATGACCCTGGTCTCACGTCGGCGTGGCTGACAGCGAGGTGGAACGGCAACAGCGAAGTCGACCTGCATGGTCGGCTGCCCGACGAGGAAGGCGCCGTGGTGCTTGCCGCGTTGGAAGCGGCCCGCGAGGACCTCAAGACTGATCCTGGATCTCGGCCCTCGATGGCTGACGCCTTGGTGGCCATCGCGGAGGCGTATTTCGCTCAGTGCGAACCTGGGACGGTACGCAGTCTGGCGGGGCATGAACGAGAAGCGATCGTCGTCCACGTCGATGTCGCCCTGGCAGCAGCGGTCAGCCCGAAGGTCGACGCGGATTCGGAGGACCAGGCGCTGACCAGCACCGCACGCATCGACAACGGTCCGGGCCCCACCTTGGCGACCGTGCGCCGATTGATGTGCGCCAGTCGGATTCGTTCGGTGATACGCGACGGTGCCGACGTCCTCGACGTCGACCGATCTCATCGACTCGTGAGCGACAAGCAATTCCGGGCGCCACTGCTGCGCGATGGCGGACGTCGCGCGCCCGGATGCCAATCACGAGTCGGGCTTGAGGCTCACCACATCGAACATTGGGTCGCTGGAGGTTCGACCGACATGACGAACCTGATCTTGTTGTGCCGGCGCCATCACCACCTGCACCACGATCAAGTGATCCGGATCGACGTTGACTCCGATGGGACAGCAACATTTCGACATTCAGACGGAACCCCGATACCCGACCAACCCCGAAGTGCCCCAACCCTCACCGACAGTTGCGCGCCGCTTCGCACCACACCGACGTTGAACCACGTCCACGACGACGCCGCGACAAGCAAGTGGGGTGGCGAACCATTCCGCCGGCACTACGCAGTCGGCGTCATTGCCACAGCCCGAACCCAACGCGAAAAGGCGGGAAGAAATCTCAGGTCAGGGCGCGGCGCAGTCGTAGGGCGTCCACCCGCCAGAAGTCGTGCTGGGCGCCATCGACCAAGATCACCGGGATCTGCTCCCAATAGAGGTCCGCCAGGGCCGGGTCGTCGAGGATCGAGCGTTCTTCCCAGCCGATGTCGAGTTCGCCACAAACGGTGGCCACGATCGCTCGCGCGTCGTCGCACAGGTGGCAGTCGGGTTTGCCAATCAAGGTCACACGAACTGACCCACGGTTGTCTTCGGTTCGACTATCAGTCACGCAACAGACCTTTTGCCACCTTGCCTGTTGCCGAATGCGGCAAACTCGTCATCACTTCGACGATCGTGGGGCACTTGAATCTCGCCAACCGTTTTTCGCAAAACGCCACGATGTCTTCCGCGCTGAGTACCGCGCCTTCGCGACCAACAACGTAGGCCTTGATCGCCTCTCCGGTGTAGGGATGGGAAATCCCGACGACAGCTGCTTCGATCACATCGGGGTGCGTGACGATGACATCTTCGATCTCGCGCGGGTAGACGTTAAACCCGGAAACGATGACCAACTCGCGTCGCCGATCAACGAGATGCAGGTCGCCGTCTTCGTCGGCGTACGCGACATCGCCCGTCGCATACCAACCATCGGCATCGGGACCGCCCTCGCCATCGGGCCAATACCCATCGAAGACGCAGTCACCCCGGACCCAAATCTCGCCTGGGTCGCCGTCGTCTGCTTCGTCGCCATCATCGTCGACGAGCCGCAACTCGACGCCCGGGATGGCCATGCCGACACTGCCGGCTTTCGGTCGACCACTCACCAACGTCGACGTCACGACCGGCGCGGTCTCGGTCATGCCGTAGCCCTCCCACACCGGCAGCCCGTAGGTGCGAAATTGCTCGAACACAGCCGGTGGGAGCGGCGCAGCACCGGACACCATGAGACGTACGGTCTGCAACGACTCGCGCAGATCGGGTTGGCCCGACCAGGCGACGTACATCGGTGGGGCTCCTGGAATGTTGGTGACGCCTTCGCGTCGGATTGTTTCCAGCGATGAGCGCGGATCGAAGCGATCGACGAGTACGCAGGTTGCTCCGGTTTTCGCGGCGAGACCAAGTGCGGCGTTGAGGGCGTACACGTGGAACATCGGTAGGACCATCAAGACGATGTCGTCCGCGGTCATCGGGCGGGGCTCGATCGTGTCCAGGGCGTTGAGGTCCGCGAGCAGGGTGCGATGACGCAACATCGCGCCCTTGGGCTTGCCACTCGTGCCGGAAGTAAAGAGAAGTACGGCGAGTTCTTCCCCGGTCTCCTCGACCGCATCGTCGGGAGATCGCGCGGGTGAACCGGAATTGTTCGATGCGAGTCGGGCCCAATCAGGGCCGGTGACGTCGATGACGGGTACACCGCGGCCCGACGCCGTACCGGCTTCGAAGGCAACGCGCAGAGTCGTCGGTTCGGCCAAGATCAACTCGGCATCACATTGGGCCGTGAGGTCGGCGACTTCGGGACCGGTGTAGCCCGAATTGAGCGGCACGGCGACAAGGCCGGCCCGCAAGATCGCGAAATAGGCAATCACGAACTCAATCCGATTGCCCATCAGGAGAGCAATTCGCTGCCCTCGATCGTGGCCTCGGGAGCGCAGACCATTGGCCGCACCGTCGATCAAGGCGTCGAGTTGCGACCAAGTGACGCGCTTGTGTCCCTCGATCAGCGCAACGTGTGAGGGGGACCGACGTGCAGAATCTCGGACAAGATCAGCGAGATTTCCAGCCATGACGCCGAGTCTCCCACAGTGCGCGCGAAGTAGGGTGCGAGCCGTGAATCAAGGCGTACGTCCGATGGATCTAGCTGAGTCATATCGACTTGCGGGGCAAGCGGCCGCGGCGGCGGCCGACGTAGAGAGTGAGTTGGCCGTGCCGAGCGATCCGACGGCCGGGGCGTTCTTCGATGTCGACAACACCATCATGCGTGGCGCGAGCATCTTTCACCTCGCGCGGGGTTTAGCCGCCCGCAAGTTCTTCACGTGGCGCGACCTGTCGGACTTCGCGATCAAGCTGGTTCGATTCGCGATGGGCGCCGAAGACATGGGCGACATGGCGTCGGCGACCGAGGCTGCTTTGAGTTTTGTGGCCGGGCGGCGAGTGGAGAAACTGGAGGTACTGGCCGAGGAGATCTTTGACGATGTCATGTCGGCGAAACTGTGGCCCGGGACGTTGGCGTTGGCGCAGGGCCATCTCGATGCTGGCCAACGCGTCTGGCTTGTCACCGCGACACCGGTGGAACTCGCAACGATCATCGCGCGACGGTTGGGCCTCACCGGCGCGCTAGGAACTGTCTCCGAAATCGAAAACGGCGTCTATACCGGTAAGCTCGTCGGCCATCCGCTGCACGGGCCAGCCAAGGTTGAAGCCGTACGGGCGTTGGCACTTCGTGAGGGGTTGGACTTGTCGCGGTGCGCGGCGTACTCCGATTCAGCCAACGACATCCCGCTGCTGTCGTTGGTCGGGAGTCCGTGCGCGGTCAATCCGGACTCGAAGTTGCGAAGCTACGCCCGCGAGGAGAACTGGACCGTGCGTGACTATCGGCGTAAGCGGATGGCGACTCGGGTCGGGATCCCGGTCGGCGTTGTCGCCGGCGCGGGCATCGGAGTTGGCGTGGGCATGAGCATCTCCGCCATCAAAAAGCGCCACTCCCGCTGACCCACTCCCCCGCCGTTTTTCCGCATGAATGTCACATTGCTCCCACTAGATTGGACAATGCGCACATTCATATTTGCTGGGAGTTAGGAGAAGACGGAGCGGCGAGTGACGAGGACGCGGTAGAGGCTCTGCTGAATCGTCTCGCGGACCTGGTCGGTCAGGTTGAACACCAGCATCGGATCGTCGGCGGCACCCAACGCAAACCCGTCGGTCTGAATCGGCTCCCCGAACTCGATGATCCACTTGCTTGGCAACGGGATCAGTCCCAGCGGACCCAACCACGGGAACGTCGGAGTCAGCGGGAAATACGGCATCCCAATCAATCGCGCGAGAGTCTTGAAGTTGCCGAGGATCGGATAAATCTCTTCTGCCCCAACGATTGCCGTCGGAATGATCGGTACGCCTGTGCGCAACGCGGCCGCAACAAAGCCGCCACGACCGAAACGCTGCAACTTATATCGCTGACTAAACGGCTTGCCGACACCCTTGAATCCTTCGGGCCACACGCCCACAATTTCGCCGGCTTTGAGCAGTCGCTCGGCATCAGGCGCGCACGCGAGTGTGTGACCGGCCTTGCGTGACAACTCGCCGATGAACGATGTCGCGTAGACAAGGTTTGCGCCGAGCATCCGAAGCGTACGTCGATCCGGATGGTGGTCGTGCAGCGCAAGTTGGGTCATCAATGAGTCCATTGCCACCGTGCCCGAGTGGTTGGCAACGACAAGAGCGCCACCAGTCGACGGCACGTTTTCCAAACCGCGCGCTTCGACGCGGAACCAACGGTCATAGAGCGGACGCAGAACCGCCAACAGCACCTTGTCGGTGAGTTCCGGGTCGAAGCCGAACTCATCGACTTCGTAGTCGCCCGTGATGCGGCGGCGCAAGAAGTCCAAGGTTTCGGCAACACGCTCATCCCACGACTTCTGATCGAACTCGAACGGCGGCGGCGAACCCGAATCGCGGGCATCGAACTTCGTGGGCTTCGATCTTCCAGACGCGGATGGAACCGAGACAGGCATTGGGGCAGCCAATCTTTCTGACGCTGATTTCGTGGCGGCCGCCTTCGACACGGGAGATTGCTTCTTCGTCGTGGCCGACGACGATTTCTTTGTCGCCACTTTCTTCTTCGCCGGTTCGGTCGACGCGCGATCATCGCGATCCGCCGCCGGGGTGGGCGCGCGGCGTAGCGGTGGCTTCGGTTTTGGTCCAGTCGCTCCGGCCAAACGCGAACCCGCTGACACCGTCGTACGGCGAGGGCGGTCCTGTCGACCGCCACCAATGGGAATCACGGTTGCGTCAGGCATGGGCGGGCTCTGTTGTTGTGTCGCCAGTGCCGCCAGCGCCCTTACGCGCCACTGCCCGCACAAGATCAACCACTCCGTTGACGACGCCGCTGGTAAGTACGCCGATCGCAATCCCTTGTGCCACAGCGACTCTAGACGGGGTGACGGCCCCCCGCAGTCCCCGCGACTCAACAAAATCGAGGAATGTCTCTCTCGTCGTGTACTGCGGCGTGAATCCAAATGGCACCCGCATCAGAGTCGTGTCGACGCCGCGGCCGTAGGTCAGGAAACGGACTTGCTCGGGGGAGAAGTCGGCAATGCCGGTACGCCGAATTGCCTGACCGACGGCCCCCACGAGCAGTGGCGCAACTGGTAGCGCGATTCGTCCGGCGAGGCGTACGGCTTGGGACAGCATCAGTACGCCGTCGCCGGCGATGTTGAAGATGCCGGCGTAGTCGCCAACAGTGGCTCGGCGGATCGCCTCGAGGCCGTCGACTTCATGAATGAATTGCAACCGTGCGTCGTGCCCAAGCACCGTCGGTACGAGCGGCAGCGCGAAGTATTCCGACATCGGGGTTTCGACCCGAGGTCCCAGGAAATTTGCGAAGCGCAGCGTGGTGGTCAAGACGTCTGGTCGGCGTCGCGCAAAACCGCGTACATAACCCTCGACCTCAACGGAGTCCTTCGCCCACCCCGAGATGGGGATGGACTTGGGTTGAGTGCCTTCGGTGAACATGGCCGGGTCTTTGGGCCCAGCGCCGTACACCGAGGTCGACGACTTGACGACGATCTTGCGGATCGATGGCGCACGTTGGCAGGCGGCGAGCAACTGCATCGTGCCGATGACGTTGATTTCCTTCATCGACACGCGTCCGCCTGCTTGTACCGGCGTCGAGATCACGCCCATGTGTACGACCGTGTCGACACCGGCGGTGGAGATGACTTTGGCGATGATGGGATTGCGAATGTCGGCGCGAACAAATTCAGCCCCGCCGATGTCACCCCGCGGCGGTACGACGTCGACGCCGATCACGCGATCGATATCGGGATCTTCGGTGAGGATGCGCGACATCTGGCCGCCGAGGTAGCGCGAGACGCCGGTCACGAGAACTACTCGCGACATCGATGCCTCCCGTCGCCGTACTGCCGGACTTGGGCCGCCGATCTGCCTGCCGAACCCACCACGTGGTGAGTCCCCCAGGCTACTTCTTGTTACGGCGCTGGATGCGCGTCTTCTTGAGCAGCTTGCGATGCTTCTTTTTCGCCATCCGCTTGCGGCGCTTCTTAACTACCGAGCCCATGGGTCCCTCACGTTCGTGTGTTGACAACTGGAGAAACGATGCCGGCGTACGTCGTCACACGACCTACACCTTCTGAGTGCGAACCCTATCCGCCGGAACCAGTCTGGCCCGCGCCGGGGAATCTGGAGGATCTCCAGCCCAGCTGCCGAGGCTCACGGTCCTACCGCCACTACCGCCCCCTGCAACACGAGATCTAGAACGGGTCCATCGGATCGGTGACCAGACCGTGCAGCGGGAAAATTGCCCGCCGCGTCTCCAGCACCGCCCGGTCAACGGGGTCGTCGGGGTCGAACCCGGCTTCCCAGGATCGGACCCATGGATCGGCCCCATCGGTCATTCGACCGGGACTTTGCCGACCCAGCGCACGTGCGACGTACTCGATGTACGCCGCGGGCAACTCCGTCGTGGGCGGGATCGACGCGGCTGCCGCCTCCGCGATCAGGTGGGTCCACGCCCGAGGGACGACATCGGTCAACGAATACCCGCCCCCGCCCAGTGCAACCCATTTGCCGCCGGCAAATCGGTGCGCCCATCGGTGCAAGGCATCGTAGGAAGCGCGTTGGCCGTCGATCGAGAGGGCAAAGTGGGCCAGCGGATCATCCACGTGGCTGTCGCAACCGTGCTGAGTCACGAGGAATTGCGGATCGAAAGCCTCCAGCAATTGGGGCACCACCGCGTGAAAGGCTCGCAGCCACGCGTTGTCTCCTGTGCCGGGCGGGAGTGCGAGGTTGACGGCGTACCCCTCCG
>JBBRLC010000044.1:0-7999 GCA_038231595.1 Candidatus Nanopelagicales bacterium
GCGCGCGTGCGGCACTCTGCTCATCAGCTCCTTTGGTCGAGACCCAGCCGGCGGGTGGTTGAAAATCCCAGCCTTCTTCGAGGCCACTAGGCATGATCCGAATCTGTTATACGTGTCCGAGCAGCATGGTCTTCGCAGCGAGCTGCGCCATGACTCTGGGGCGACGTAGCGGCGGAACCGTGGTGGTGGCGCGTCCGAAGTCGTAGCCGAGTGCGTATCGGGATTTCGGTGGAAGCGTCAATCGAGTCGAGATGGCTTTCGCGACCGGGTCGTGATGAAGGGTGATGGGTGACCGTCTAGGGTCTCGGAAACTTTCAACTTCAGCCGGGGAGATCCGTGTCGCCGCAACATGCTCGAGTTCGTTCATCAAAGATTCAGCGCAAGTGGCGGTCGGCCCTCGTTGCGATCGCGTTCGGGACTTCGATCGCTCTGGTTGCCTCGGCTCTACCTGGTGAGTGGGGTGGTGTCTCGCCTGCTACTGCCGTTGAGCAGCAGGCACCGGTGACGGACCGCCCTGACCGCGTCTCGGCGTCGATTGCTGCGAAGGCGCAGGGTTCACGCGTTGAGGTGTTGGGCGAACGCACCGAGTCTCAGTTGCTCTATGCGAACCCCGATGACACGTTCACGCTGGAGGCGGCACCGGGTCCGGTGCGTGTTCAGCGCGACGACGGATCGTGGAGCGATATCGACACGACCCTTCAGCTCTCTCCCGACGGCGCTCACGTTGAACCTGTGGCGGCAGCCGCGGACATTTCGCTCAGCAATGGTGCGACCGATCCAATTGGTTCGGCGTCGCCGATCGTGGCCACTGTCACGGCCCCTGGTGACCCGGCGTCGCTGGCTGCTGGTGAGGCGTCGCTGATATCGGCGACAGCGGCTTCTGATGCGCCGGTCGACGACACGGTTTCCACGGGAGGTGTCTCGGTTTCCGTGGGTTGGCTCGGGGACCTGCCCAAGCCCACGTTGGCTGGCAATGAAGCCACGTATGCGGATGTGGCACCGGGTCAAGACTTGCGCGTGGAAGCGAAGTCTCGCGGGTTTGAGACGTACATCGATGTGAAGGAGCGTCCTGCGACGGTCCTTGCTGGTGGGGTTGCGGTCTCGCTGCCGCTGTCGATGAAGGGACTGACTGCGGCCGCGGATGGCGCCGGCGGATTGTTGATCAAGGACAAGGCAGGCAAGGTGGTGTCGGACACGCCACCGGCTCGCGTTTGGGACGCAACGACGGACCCACGCTCTGGTGACCCGATCCATGAGGTCACGGTGCCAACGAAACTCGTGTCGACGCCTGCCGGTCTTCAGGTCACTGTGATCGTGCCTGACTCATTCTTGTCCGACCCGGCGGTGGTTTTCCCGATCACGATCGACCCGGTCAGCAACATCTACGCCAACGCTGACACGTTCGTCGAGAAGGGCTACAACACCACCAACTTCGGGACCGATGATGACTTGCGGGTGGGGACCTATGACGGTGGAACCCACATCGCCCGGTCTTTCTTGGCCTTCCCATCGACGGCGTACGCGGGGGCGAAGGTCACGAGTGCGTTCTTGCATCTCTATGAGTGGCATTCGGCGTCGTGTTCTGCTCGGGCCATGGACGTGAAGAGGATTTCAGCGGCCTGGTGGGAGTCCGGAGCAACTTGGAACACCCAACCAACCTTTGATTCCACCGTATACGGCACCATCAACACCGCACTTGGTTATTCGTCGTCGTGCCCTGCTGGTCAGGTAAACGGCACGACCGGCATCAACGTGACTTCGCTCGCCGATGCGTGGGCCGCCGGGACATTTCCGAACAACGGGTTGGCGCTCACGGCGTCGGAAACCGATTCATTGGGATGGAAGCGTTTCTACTCCTCAGAGCACACCTACAGTTCCCCGAAGCCGTGGATCGGTGTGACGTTTAGTCACTATCCCGATTCTCCTGGCACGCCGGTTCTCGCGCCCGCCGCCGGGACGGGTCCGAGCGCGTTTTGGACCAACACGACCACCCCGAAGCTCTCGGCCACGGTGCACAACGCCGACGGCGCATCGGTCCAAGGACGATTTGAGTTGTACATCGGCAATACCAAAATCTGGACCGGACTCGGCAACACCGTCGGCGGTTCGGGAACGTCATCAGTGACCGTTCCTGCGTCCGCGGGAATCACCACCGGGACTCTCTACACGGTGCGGGTGTGGGGGGTGACGGGGACACTTGTGTCGAAGGCCTGGTCGAACTACATCCAATTCAACTACGACGCCACGGCACCTGGTATTCCCACCGTGTCGAGTAGTCAGTATCCGGCTAACGCTTGGCAATCCACCGCAGTGTCAGGATCATTCACGTTCACACCGCCGGGAACGAACGGCTCAGATATCAACCAATACCGCTATTGGATCAACAACGACGCGCCTTCAACCGTCGTCGCACCTAGCCTCGGTGCCTCTGCCACAGTCACGTTCACCCCACCCAATGGGTGGGACACCCTGACGGTTCAAAGCGTCGACCGTGCGGGCAACACGTCCGCATCGACGACCTACTCGTTCGGAGTTGTGGCCGGACTGTCCCAACCCCTCGATGGGTCACGAACATTGGCCGCCGTTGCATTGGCCGGGACCGCTCCGGCAACCGCTACCCAGGTAACGTTCCAGTACCAAACCCCAGCGGACGCTGCGGCGGGCACCTGGACCACCGTTCCCGCGGCGAACGTGACCATCGGGTCAACACCGATCAGTGGATGGCCCCAAGCAACGACCGTCGCGTCCGGTCGCGCGTCCACGCCGGTCGGGTTGACCTGGAACGTCTCGGGAACTTTGGCCGGGGACGGTCCGGTCACAGTTCGGGCCATGTTTGGCGGAGCGGGGGCGATCTATTCCAATAGTGCGACGGCAACGTTGGACCAGAAGGCATTTGGTCAGTCCTACGCGACCGAATCGGTCGGTCCGGGATCGGTGAGTTTGCAGACCGGTAACTTCGCCATGTCGGCAACCGATGTTTCGGTTCCGGCGTGGGGATCGGAACTGTCCCTCTCGCGAACATTCAACTCCCAAGACCCGTCGCTATCGCTAACCGTCGGTCAGCAGATTCTCGGTCCGGGTTGGCGCGCGTCGCTGCCCTCGGGTGATGGCAGCGATTGGAGTGAGCTTCGAGATGTGGGCACGGGTGTGCTACTCGTGGATACAGATGGCGGCTACACCTCGTTCTTGAAATCCGGAACGGCCTACCTGCCCGTGGGCGACGCAGCCGGTCTGGCGCTGGTGAAAAACAGCAGCACCGATGTCTTCACGGTGACCGATTCCTCGGATGGCTCGTCGGTCAACTTCGGCCTGGTATCAACCCCGTCGCAGCCGTCGCCGGGCAGTCCCTCGACTCCCCGAAAATACAAGGTGACCAGTGTCGTCGCCGCAGGCACCGGAGCAACGACGGTTCCCACCTACGATGGTGCGGGCCGCGTGACTGATCTATTGGCACCGCAGCCTTCGGGAGTGACGTGCACCCAGAGCGGGTCCTCATGGCCCGCCGGTTGTCAGAAGTTGAAGTTCTACTACGCGACATTCGGCGGCCAGTTGAGGCTCTCAACCGTCACCGCATATTCGGGTAGCGCGACCGGGACGCTGATTGCCTCGGACATGGCCTGCTTCGATTACACAACGGACTCCAACGCTCGCCTCATCAGCACCTGGGATCCACGGACCGTGACGCCCACGACCGTGCCCACGTGTGCAGATTCGGCGACCAAGGCGGTGCTCAAGACCCAGTACAGCTACACCGCGAACGGCGAAATCGCCAGCGTCACCAATCCTGGGACCTCACCAACAACGCTCACCTACGGCGACATCGACGGCACGGGACCGAGCTCACTCATCGGGCTGACATCTGCGACCCAAGGCGGCCTAACAACGAATGTGTTGTACGGCACGACGGCGGTAAAGATTGCGACGCCAGCCACCGGGTCAGAAGAAGCCAACCCCGATCTCTCGCCTACACCGGCCGCACTATGGGGACAGACCGATCTCCCTTACACCGCCGCCGGAGTCTTCGGCCCCGGCGACAACACCAGCGATCTGCGAGATGGAACGATCCACGCCATCGACGCAAATGGTCGCGAGGTAAACACCGCGGTGTTTTCCGGCACAGGACAAGCGGGTTGGAAAGTGAGCACCACCCAATACGACCAGTTCGGCAACACGGTCCGTTCCTTGAGCGCGTCAAACCGGGATCGAGTCCTTGCCCCGGACATCAGCGCCGAGTTGGCGCAGGTGGGGCTCCCGACGACCTACTCGTCAAAGGATCTCGCCGAGGCACTGGCAGACATCTCGATCTACAGCACCGACGGTACGGACCTGCTCGACACCTACGGTCCGACCCACGTCGGTGGCGCCGGCGGGAATGTCCAGCCGATCCGTGCACACACGCGTAACACTTACGGGACACTCAGTGGACCGGGCGCGGACCCGACACAGAACGGTCCAATCCATTCGGTCGTGTCGTCCTACACGGCTGCAAGTTCAGGCCCTGGTGCGCTCGCGCAACCGAGCGTCCCCGTCGAATTCGACACGCGTTCGAGCACGTCGCAGTATGCGCTTTCCGCCAGCGACGCGACCGGGTGGACACATCGAACGCCTCAGCGCACCACCACAACGGATGGGGCTGGCCAGTCGATCGTGACCGAAACACGACTCGATGCGGCGACCGGGAACGTGATTGAATCACGGTTGCCGAAGTCCGCGGGATCATCAACGACCCCCGGATCTACGCTGACGACCTACTACTTCGCGGGCACCGAAAATCTGACGAACTGCGTGTCGAGCCGCTTCCTCAACTTGGTGTGCAAGGTCGCACCTGGTGGACAGGTTGCCGGTTCGCCCGATCTTCCGACGAAGTGGTTCACCTACGACTGGCTTGGTCGCCCGACAGTCGTCACTGAGAAGAACAACGCGGGAACGGTGCTTCGGACCACAACCACCGTTTACGAAACCACGTCCACTGGATTTGGACCCAGGCCGATCTCGGTCACCATCACCGGTGCCACCGGAACGGGCACAGCGTTGGGTGCGACGACGACGACGTATGACCCGAACACCGGTGCGACAGCGTCGGTATCCCAAGGTGGTGCGACAGTGAGCACGACCTATGACTCGCTCGGTCGCGTTTCGACGTTCACCGATGCCGACGGCTCACTCACGACAACCAGCTATGACGCCACACGCGGACGAGTCACTGGCACGGCGATCACGTTGAGTGGCAACACTGTGACGTCGACGACGCTGGGATACGACGGCGGAACCGAACATCGCGGCCTGGTCACCTCCACCACCTCCACCGGCGCCGGTGGCTCGTTCGCCGGCGTCTACGACGCCGACGGGGCGCTCGCCTCAGAGTCCTGGCCGAACGGCGTAAGCCGCACATGGACCCGCGACGAAGTCGGTGACACCAGGGATTTGGTGGTGTCGAAGTCCGGCCTTGAATGGCTACATGATTCGCAGTTGTCGAATGTGTTTGGCCAGTGGTTGACGTCGTCGTCGGCGCAGACTGCTGAGCGTGGATATTCCTATGACGGTGTAGGTCGGTTGACCAAGGTCACCGATGATGCGGTGTCGGGGTCGTGTCTGACTCGGTCGTACGTCTTCGATGCCAATTCTAATCGGACGTCGTCCTCGGCGTTCCCCGCCGATGCAACGGACGCGTCGGTGTGTCATTCAAGCACCGGTGCGGTGGCGACGGCGTCAACGTTTGACGCCGCTGACCGTCAAACCGCCAGCGGACTGACCTATGACGTCCTAGGTCGTACCACCGCGGTGCCGGGATCACTGATCGGTGATGGTGCGGCTCTGTCGGTGGACTTCTACGTCAACGACATGGTCCACGGGCAATCCAACAGTGTTGGGACACGTAGTTGGTCGTTGGACCCCGGCGGTCGGCTACGCGCGGCTACGTTCACGCCGACCGCAGGTACTGCTGCGGTGTCGACGAATCACTATTCGTCCGGTGGTGGCGACTCGCCATCTTGGATAGCCGAAGCCGGCGGATCAGCCACCCGGTTTGTGTCCGGCCTCGGCGGGGATTTGGCGCTGTCGGTGACAGGCACGATCGGTGGGACCTTGACCCAGTCGTGGCAGGTCACCAACCTGCACGGAGACGTCGTCGCGACTGCTACCGGTGCGGTGGCAACACCGGATTCCGCCTACACCCTCGCCGATGAGTACGGGCGGACGTCATCAACGTCGCGGTATGGGTGGCTCGGTGGCAAGCAGCGGTCCACCGACAGTCTCGGATCACTAACCCTGATGGGCGTGCGGCTCTACAACCCGGTCACCGGACGATTCCTGTCAGTAGACCCGGTACCCGGTGGCAACCCAAACGCCTACACCTACCCCGTCGACCCCATCAACAGCTACGACCTCGACGGCAGAATCGCGTTTGCGATTCCCGTGGCCTGGTGGGTCGTCGCCGCGGTAGCCGGCGCATTTGCCGGTTCCTATGCGATAAGCCGCCAGCACTACTACTGGAACATCGATGATTTCCTGTACGGCAGTACTCTGCAAAGTCCCTGGGCCCTGGCCCGACCCAATCGATACTACGATCGCGAAGAATCACGCGGATTCGCCCGCGCGCTTGAGCACTATCTGTTTGCCAAGAAGCGCAAGGCCTCTGCGAAGAATTCGAACAGAAAAAATCATCGAAGCAACGGCCGAAAGAGCACATACGATAAAGACACAAAGGCACAGGGCTATGGCGGTGCTCAAAGGATTCCACCGAATCCGAACACGAAGAACCGGCGTGACAGGCGAGGGCAGAGTGAGTAGTCGAATTTGGCATGGTGAGTGGTCGAGGCCTAGTGAACGACCTTGATTCCGTGTCGTTCAATCGGGGCCTTCGCGCGGCCGAGAGGGGCGACCACGTCATTGCAGTCGAAATCTTTGCGGAACTGCGCGAAGCCAACGACGCTTCCGCGGCGTTTAACCAGGGGAATTCATTCCGTTCTCTTGGCCGGAGTGACGAGGCGCTTGAAGCGTACGAGGTCGCGATCAGTGGCGGGGCGAGTGAAGCATTCCTGAACCGAGGTCTGCTTCTCCGCGAGTTGGGCCGCCAGGTCGAGGCCCTTGAGGCGTTCATTGAGGCGGGGAAAGCCGGGTATGCCAACGGTTTCGTCGGCGCCGGAGACTATTTCCGCGTTGAGAGGCAATGGGACCAAGCCGAGTCCTATTTCAGGCGCGCCGTAGCGATGGGCTCAAGATATGCCGATGCTGCCCTGGGTAGTTTGCTGTGGGAATGTCATCACGATCTCGGCGCGGAGGGGTTACTCCGAAGTGGACGCGACGTATCCCCGTCCGCGCGCGCTAGTCTCGCCTCCTTGCTCTGGGCTAGGGGAAAGATTTTTCAGGCCAGAAGGGTTCTCGAATCTGGGGTCGCTAACGACGAAACATCATCGATGATCGTGCTTGGAAACTTGCTTTGGCACGAGTTCGGAGACCCAAAGGGGGCCGAGCGTGAGTACCGCCGGGGAATTTCCTCGGGTGACGACAATTGTCACTACAATCTTTCGCGCTTGCTTACTGCCACTGGTCGAGCATCCGAGGCCAGTGCTGAATCTGCGATCGCGCGCTCCCTGGGCGCGTATCCCCCATGACCAGTAGACCTGAGACTCACCGGTGCCGGTACTGGGACCGCGAGCGCAGCGCCTCCGAGTACGGGGAGACGAGGCGGAGAAATGGCACGCAAGCTCAACGACCCTGGAGTGCTCTACGACCAATCTAGCGACGAAGTGCGACGGACTCGTCAACAAAACCCACTTCGAAGCGCCATACGTGAACGACGAAGGCGTCCAAGGCGACCTCAAGACCGAACTAGCTCACCTCGATGACCTATGACAGTGTCGGAAACGTCAAAACTCTGAGTCAACCCAATCCCGCGGGCGGGGCGGCGTTGCTCACCCAATACAACTACACCGCCGACGGGCGCGGGCTGCTCGACAATGTGATCGATCCACGCGGCAAAACCACCCGTCACACCTAC
>JBBRLC010000045.1:0-7924 GCA_038231595.1 Candidatus Nanopelagicales bacterium
AGCAGCAGCACCGCGATCGAGAAGGCAAGCAGGACGAGTCCCACCGACACGGCGGCCTCGGTGCTTTGTTCCAACGCGCGATAGAGCGCGAGGGGGAGCGTTTCGGTGCGCCCCGGCAGTGAGCCGGCAAAGGTGATCGTCGCCCCGAACTCCCCGAGCGCCCTGGCCCACGCCAGCACCACCCCCGCGACGATCCCGGGAGCCGCCAGCGGGACGGCCACCCGCCGAAACACCCTCAACTGCGACGCACCGAGACTCGCCGCAACGTCCTCCATGCGCTCGTCCACGTTACGGAAGGCTCCCTCCGCGGCGAGGACGAGGAAGGGAAGTGCTACGAAGGTCTGCGCGACGATCGTCCCGGAAGTAGTGAAGGGAAGGCTGACGCCCACGGACGCAAGCATGCGACCCACGAGTCCGTTGCGGCCCAAGAGAACTAACAGCGAGATACCACCGGCTACTGGCGGCAGCACGAGTGGGAGCACCACCAGGATCCGCAGCAGCTGGCGGATTCTCAGTCCGCGACGCGCGATGACCCACGCGAGCGGCACGCCGAGAACCACGCACAGAAGCGTGGAGATCGTGCTCGTGACCACGGAGAGCCTCAACGCATCGAGTACGAGTGGGTCGCCCAGCCGGCTCGGCAGGTCAACGACAGCGACCTGGGTGAACAGGGCGGCGACGGGCAACGTCAGAAACGCCAACGCCACCAGTGCTGGCACAAGCAGCGCAACCGGAATGCGTCGCATCGGGACTACTTCGGGCCCAAGCCGTGGGATGTGAGCTCCTCTTGCCCACGAGCGCCGAGCAGGAACAACACGAATTGGTTGGCCGACGCTGTGTTGGTCGAGGTGGAGACGACCGCCGCCGGGTAAGAGGTACTGGGCAAGAGCCCGGCTGACAGACGTACCTCTTGCACCTTGCCGTCGCTGCCTAGATCGGCCGCCCAGATCAAGGCGGCGTCCGCCTCACCAAGGGCAAGACGACCCCGAGCGTGTCCAGAGTCCGATTCGTAGGTGTCGACCGAGGCATTGATCCCACGCGCGGACAGGGCTTTCTGTGCGGCTGCCCCGCAGGGCGCCTCGACCACGCAGAGTGCGACCACGAGATCGGGCTTGGATAGATCAGCGAGGGACGTCACACGACCGGGGTTCCCCTTCGGCACCGCCAGGACCAGCCGACCTCTCGCCACCGTTACTGGAATGGTGGACACCGCCTGCTTTCCCTGGGCCCGAGCCATCGTGGCGATATCCGCGGTGATGAGTACGTCTGCAGTCGTCCCGCTCTCCAATTGCCGAACCAGCGCACCACTGCTCCCAGATGAGATCAACACCGACATCCCAGGGTGCTCGGACTCGAAAGCACGGGCGGCGGCGGAGACACCTCTCGACGCCGAGGACGCCACCATCACGATCAGGCTTCCCCCACTGCTCTCCGAGTCGCCCCGGTGGAGAGCACAAGCGGTCAGGCCGAGTGCGCCTGCCCCGACGATCATCGTCACCCTGAACCCCAGGAAGCGCATACGGGACATCCCGGGAGGATAGGGGCGCTTCATCGACCTTCGGACCGCATGGCAGTCCATGCATAGAGTGCCGCGCTAGCGGCGACCAGCGCGAGCAACACGTACCCCAACGCGTAGTTACCGAATACTCCGTAAGTGATGCCCATGATCAACGGGGGAACGAACCCACCAAGTCCTCCGGCGGCACCGACAACGCCGGTGACGGAACCGACCTTGTCCGGTGGCGCAACGCGCGCGAGAAGTGCAAACACCGCGCCTGCTGCAGCGCCGAGCATTGCGGCCATGCCGAGGAATGCAATCGTCGGGACCGGCACGAGTGTCATGTGCAACGACGCAACCACCGCGAGCCCAGCGACGACCGCGAAGGACGTGACAAGCACCGAGGCAGGGTGGAAGCGATCGGAGAGATAGCCGCCAACGGGTCGAGCGACGATAGCGAGAACGACAAACCCCGCCGTGCGAGTTGCCGCGTCAGATTGGGTCAAGCCGTACGCATTCTGCAAGTAGGTCGGCAGATAGACGCTGAAGGCGACGAACCCACCGAAGCCGACCGCGTAAAGCGCGGAAAGTTGCAGCGTGACCTTCATCTTCAAAGTGGTCCATGTGCGATTCCAGAAACTGCCGGACGCTGCGACCCGACCGGGTACGTTGCGTACAAAGAGCATCGCGACAACGGCGTACGCCACGAGAACCCAGGCGACCACCGCAAAAGGGAATGAGATCGAGTGCGCCTCGACGAGTTTGACCGTGGTGAACGCAGAGATCGCGGTTCCTCCCATGCCCATACCAAAGATGCCGAGCGCGAGGCCGCGTCTAGCTGGCGGGAACCAGGAATTCACCAGCGGTACGCCAACCGCGAATGCCGTGCCACCAAGTCCGAGGAAGAAGCCACCGAGCAGCAATCGGGCCAAACTCGTCCCGTAGTAGCCGACGAAGAGGACCGGAAGCACCGTCAAGAAGCTCACGACCGGGAACATGACTCGTGCTCCGTAGCGGTCGGTAAGGCCACCAACCGGGATGCGTCCGAGCGATCCGACCAATACCGGCACCGCAACAACTAGCGACTGTTGGAAAAAGGACAGTGAGAGGTCATTTTTGTAAGTCGGACCGAGTGGGCCGATCAGAGCCCAGGCCCAAAAGTTGACGCCGAAGCCGATCGTCGCAAGCACCAATTGGAGATAAGCGCCCTCACGAACTGGCACGCCAGGGGGCTCAGTCGGGGCTGACCCGGCGGAGGTCGTGGCTTGGATTGCGGGTGATTTCGCTGCGCTCATCGGGCCCTGGCTTTCGGTCGTAGCTGATTGGCTGGATCATATTTCCTATGATGCTTGTATTTACTCTACCCATAGTGAATATTGCAACTGTGTCCGCACGTGAACTAGCTCTCCGTACCCATCGAGTGCTAAGTGTCCCCAAGCGGGCGGAGCTTTTGGAACTTCTTCGACGTGCCGATGACGCACTCGACGTGGCTGAGGCCGCAGGCGAAGTGGGGCTTCACCTCAATACGACTCGGATCCATCTCGACCAATTGGTTGAGGTCGGACTCGCAACTCGCGTCAGCAAAAAACCTAGCGGACCGGGGAGGCCCAAGTCCCTGTATCGCGCAACCCCCACCGACGATCCGAATCGTTCTCAGACGGCAACGGACACCGTTGACGATGAGCCCTATAAGTCGCTGGCAACCGTTTTGGCCGAAGGGCTTGGGGCGACACCGGATCCGGCCACAGCAGCAATCGCAGCGGGTCAACGCTGGGTGAAGGCCGTGGCCGCGACCAACTGGACGGGGTCCCGAGACTCGCCCACCGGGATTGGGGACGCCCTTAGCCTCCTGATGGGCGATCTCGGATTTGATCCCGAGTTCGATCTCGATCACGATCGAATCCGACTTCACAGATGCCCATTCGCAGAAGTGGCACGCGACAACCGGCGCGTTGTCTGCAATGTCCACCTTGGGATGATCCAAGCAACCTTGGATCGTCTCGGCGGACCACTGCAGGCCGTGGGAATCGAGCCATTCGTCCAGGACGAACCCTTGCTTTGCCATGTGTACCTGGCGAAATCAGCGCAGGATGACTCAACGCAGGACAACTCACAACCAAGGAGTGACCCGTGAGTCGGTCTGGTTCCGCAGCATCTTTTGGTTCCAACCGGATGTGGCCTTGATGAGCAACGCGCCTTTCAGTTTCCAACTGCACGCATTCCTCGCGTTTTTGCTGATCGGTCTATGGCCGTTCACGCGCTTAGTACACGTTTTCAGCGCACCGGTCGGATACCTGGCCCGGCCATACATCGTCTATCGAACACGCGATGCTGTGGGCGCGGCACGAACGCCGCGGCGTGGCTGGGAGAAGATCGACACATAGCCGTTAACCCTGTCCGCCTACTAGTTGACACCAGCCCGAGGGAGTACACCGTGGAGAAGTCGTCGCTGACCGCCGTTGCACGTCAGCAACTTGCGATCGCACGTGAGTCATCGAGCGGGCGCGCAGCCCAAACGGTTTATGGCGGGCATGAGCACACTCTGCGTCAGACCGTGATCGCCATCGCGGCGGGAAAGATGCTCGACGACCATGCGAACCCCGGCGAAGCGACCGTGCATGTATTGCAGGGCCGCGTACGACTCGCATCGGCGGACGCCTCGTGGGAAGGCTCCCCCGGCGATCTGCTCACCGTGCCAGCGTCGCGGCACTCGCTTGAAGCGCTCGAAGATTCGGTCGTGCTGTTGACCGTCGCCAAGCTCGCCTGACATGTCGGCGAAGACCATCGAGCCCATCCTCATCACCGGATGCTCGTCGGGCATCGGGCGAGCTACAGCCTTGCGCTTGGCAACGGCCGGTCGGGTTGTCTATGCCACGGCGCGCAACACCGACTCGCTGCGGGAGTTAGCGATCGCAGGCGCGCGCTGCCTAGCACTGGACGTGACAGATGAACAATCCATGATCGATGCGGTCGAGCAGATCACCCGCGATGCAGGTGGTGTTGCCGCGTTGGTGAACAACGCCGGGTACGCCGTTTACGAACCCATTGAAGAAGTCTCCGCGGACGCGATCCGCGCGCAGTTTGAGACCAACGTTGTCGGCCTCGTGCGGATGACCCAACTCGTACTCCCTGGCATGCGCGAGCGGCGCCGCGGGCGAATCATCAACGTCGGATCGATGGGAGGTCGCATGACATTACCGGGTGGAGGGATTTACCACGCCAGCAAGTACGCGGTGGAAGCCATCAGCGATGCCCTCCGCTTCGAGGTTGCTGGCTTCGGAATCAGCGTCTCGCTCATCGAACCCGGTCCCGTACTCACCGAATTCGCCGACGAAGCAACGACGGCATCGGTCGGTTCCGGGCCGTACGCGCAATTCCGCGCGACGGTCGCGGCCCGCAACGCAAACTCCTACGACCCCAAAGGATCGCGAGGAATCAGTACGGCTGATGACATCGCCAAGGTCATCGAAAGATCGCTTGCCTCCACACACCCGCGGTCGCGCTACCTCGTTGGTCCGATCGCGAAGGGAATGGTCTCAGCGCACGCAATCTTGCCCACCGCGATCTGGGATCGGATGCTTGGCCAGCAATACCCCCCACCCCAGTAACACCCCTTCGCCGAGTCTGGACTTAAGGCCCCATTTGCCCCTCATTTGGGGAGATAAGTCCAGACTCGGCGGGACGGAGTAGGAGGAGTGCGAGCGTGAGTCATCGCGACCTGCCCAAGCGCGTCACCGTGGTGATCATCGGTGGTGGGATAATGGGCGTGAGCGCCGCGTTTCACCTAGCTGAAGCTGGCGTACGCGACGTGCTGCTGCTGGAGAAGAACGCACTCGGCTCGGGTTCGACGTGCAAAGCCGCCGGCGGCGTACGTGCGCAGTTTTCCGATCAGCTCAACATCGCGCTCGGCGCCCGGAGCCTGGCGGCGTTCGAACAATTTGGAACACGGCCGGGACAAGAGATCGACCTTCGCCAGGTTGGCTACCTCTGGTTACTCGACAATCCTGACGATGTCACCAAATTCGAGCACAGCGTGACGTTGCAAAACGCAATGGGCGTACCGAGTCGGATGGTTGAGGTCGCGGAGGCTCAACGGCTCTCGCCGTTCATCAGCACGGAAGGACTGCTTGCTGCGGCGTACTCGCCTACCGATGGCCACTGCACACCGGAATCGGTCGTGCTCGGCTATGCAACGCAGGCGCGACGTCTCGGCGTCACCATCGCCATCGATTCTGAAGTCACCGCAATCGACGTCACCGATAACCGGATCACCGGAGTGGCCATTGGTGCGCATCGAATCGCCACCGACACCGTCATCTGTGCGACCGGCGCGTGGGCCAAGCAGATTGGCGACTTCGTCGGAGTTGACCTGCCGGTCACTCCGTTAAGGCGTCAGATCATCTTCACCGAGCCGATGCGCGACGTCCCCCCGAACTTGCCCATGACGGTCGACTACTCAACCACGTTCTATTTTCACGGCGAAGGTCGCGGGCTGATGCTTGGCATGTCGGATCCCGATGAGCCTCCCGGCTTTCACCTAGATCGATCGCAATCGTGGTTGCCGCGCCTGGCGGAGGTCGTGGAACGTCGCGCCCCGCGAATTTCTGGAGTCGGCCTCACTGGCGGCTGGGCCGGGCTCTACGAAATGACGCCGGACCACAACGCGCTTATCGGCGAGGCCCCGAACGTGAGCCGCTTCCTGTACGCCGCCGGGTTTTCCGGTCACGGGTTTCTGATGGGACCAGCGGTGGGTGAAATCTTGCGCGATCTCTACCTCGGCGTATCGCCGTACATCGACATCTCCGCCTTTGACTCCACCCGATTTTCCCGCGCAGAGTGGCACTCTGAGGCCAACCTCGTCTAACCCACCCCGTCGTAGAAGATGAGGAGCAATAAACACCCTAGGGCCGATGAATTCGCGGTACGCCGAGAAATGAGGAACAGGTGAGCGTGCAACCGATCGTGCTACCGAGAATCGACGAATTGCGCGATCGCGCGCGCCGCGCGTTGACAGCCTGCGGAGTCGACACGAACGTGCTGGGCAAGGGCACAGGACATGCCTTCACGCCAACCACGCCGATCACCGGCGAAGCGCTCCTCGAAGTGACGTGGACGTCGCCCGGCGAGGTCGGCGATGTCGTGGCGAGAGCGCAAGCTGCGTTCGAGTCCTGGCGCACCACCCCCGCGCCGGTGCGCGGGGCGCTCATTAAGCGGTACGGCGACATGCTCGCTCAGCACAAGGACGACATCGCCACCCTGGTCACCCTTGAGGTCGGCAAAGTCACCTCCGAGGCACGCGGTGAAGTGCAGGAAATGATCGACATCTGCGACTTTGCGGTGGGCCTGTCCCGACAGTTGTACGGCCGCACGATGCCGTCCGAACGACCTGGCCACCGCCTCAGCGAGCAGTGGCTCCCACTTGGTGTCGTCGGTGTCATCTCCGCATTCAATTTCCCCGTGGCGGTCTGGTCCTGGAATGCCGCGCTCGCCATCGTGTGCGGTGACTCAGTGATCTGGAAGCCGTCGGAACTGACGCCGCTCACCGCACTTGCCTGCGCAGCGATCTTCGACCAAGCCGCGCGCGAATCCGGAGCACCCGAGCACCTCAATCAGGTCATCCTCGGCGATGCCGCAACGGCTGGGGCACTCGTCGCTCACCACGACGTCCCACTTGTCAGCGCTACCGGCTCAACGCGGATGGGTCGCGAAGTGGCACCGATAGTCGCCGCACGATTCGGTCGCAGCGTGCTTGAACTAGGCGGGAACAATGCAGCCGTCGTCACACCCAGCGCGGATCTTGAACTCGCCGTACGCGGAATCGTCTTTGCCGCAGCTGGTACGGCTGGGCAAAGGTGTACGTCGATGCGACGCGTCATCGCCCACGAGGACATCGTCGAGGAACTCACCGAACGACTCGTCGCGATCTATGAGCGGCTCCCTATCGGCGACCCATTCGACGACGAAACGCTCGTCGGGCCGATCCACGCCGAAAGTGCCTTTCTCGCGATGCAATCTGCACTTCGTGACGCGACCGAAAATGGCGGCAAAATCCTGGTCGGAGGAGAGAGACGCGAGACGCAACCCGAGGCCAACGCGTACTTCGTCGAACCTGCCATCGTGCGAATGCCGAAACAGACCGAGATCGTACGAACGGAAACGTTCGCGCCACTGCTCTACGTCCTGAGCTACCGCGACTTCAACGATGCGATTGCGGTGCATAACGCTGTCCCGCAAGGACTTTCGTCAAGCATCTTCACTCAAGCTCAGCGCGAGGCCGAGAGATTTCTTGCGGCCGACGGATCGGACTGCGGAATCGTAAACGTCAACATTGGTACGTCCGGAGCCGAGATCGGCGGAGCCTTCGGTGGCGAGAAAGACAGTGGCGGCGGTCGAGAGTCTGGCTCTGATGCGTGGCGGGCGTATATG
>JBBRLC010000046.1:0-7902 GCA_038231595.1 Candidatus Nanopelagicales bacterium
CCTAACTCGTGCGATCGTTCTTGATGCGATCTTGCGGCGGTGCGATTTGCGGTGGTGCTAGGTGCTCAGTAACGCAGGAGCAGGTCTGGCAGGTGCGGGATGGCCGGGATGCTGCCACCCGTTCCTGCGTTGCGTTCGATGAGCGTGATCTTGCCCGAGTTGTACGACGCGACGACGACCTCGTTCTTGCCGTCGTAGTTCAGGTCAGCAACTGCAAGGCTGGCCTGGCCGAGGTTGGTGAAGGTCCCCGGTGCAGCAAATTCTGCAGCCAGGTCGTGCTTGACCCACGAGCCATCAGCCTTGCGCTCGATCCAGTAGATGCTCCAGTCGGAATCACCGGACGTCACAAGGTCGATGTCGCCATCGCCATCCATGTCGCCTTCACCGGTGTAGCCAGGAGATGCCTGGCCAGGTGACGTCGCGTTCGGTGTGAAACCGCTCGCGACCGGTGTCACGGTCCAGGGCAGACGTACATCCGCACCCGGGGTAAGGCGTACGACCTGAGGGGCGGCCGTTGGTTGTGCGACACCCACGTGGTTGATACCGATGGCGCCGTACTTACCGGTGCCGTCGATGTTGTCCACGGGGATGATCTGGAAGGACTCACCCAGACCACTGGCGATGAGGTGCTTGCTGAACGTCGTCGCATCGAGAGCTTGACCAGGAGCGGCCGTGTTCTCGTACCAAACAAACGACTCGTTGGTGAAGCCAGCCGGAATCTGCGGGCCAACGGGCACGGTCTTGACCTTGAAGTACTGCGCAGTGCCGATGTCCAGCTTGCCGTCGTGGTTGACATCGAAGACAACTGGCAGCGAGCCGCCGCCATCAGCGAGCTTCACCGGAGCAGCGAATGCGCCCCCGCCGAGACCCTTGAACATCTCGATGCGTACGACGGGAGGAATCGGAGGTCCGGCAAACGGGTACGCCGGGAATCCGCCGTCTTCGAATGTCGTGACCATGTCCTTCACGCCGTCGTTGTTCATGTCGACGTAGACAACCGAGTGGTAGGCGCCGACGACGCCGGTGATCACATCGTGGCGAGCGAACGTGCCGTCACCGTTGTTGTGCCACCACGTAATCGAGCCGCGCACCGACGGTGGCGAAATCGCTGAGAAGAAGTAGCCCGCCGGCAGGATGAAGTCGTTGAGACCATCACGGTCGACGTCAGCAATCGTCGGCTTGTTCGGGCCCACGATTCCGTCCGCAGCCGTGACGACCTGCGACGAGGTCCAGACCCCGCCAACCTTCGTATTCACGGTGACGTTGCCCGGAAGTGGTGACGGAGGTCCGCCAGGTCCTGGCGGTGAGAAAGCGAAGGAGGTCGTCAAGATCTCCTGAGTTGCGTAGCCACCACCGAGTTCACCGACGACTGTGAAAGCGGCACCGGGCTGAGTTGCAATGTCAGTCAGCGTGAAACTTGCTGGCGTTGAGGGGTCGCGCGGAGTCAGAGCCGGTCGGCAGGCGGACAACGCTGTTGCTGCCGCCACCGCCAACCCGACTGCGGCGACCGTACGAGTACGACTAGCCATGTTGATTTTCTCCCCAATATTGAAGATCGCAGCAAGATGGGTCGCTGCACCCTCGACACCCTCCCAATCAACACCCCAGTCACGGTCGCATTTGTGAGTAAGGAGTTCCCCAAGTGAAGTAAGAAATTGGTCAAGTTTTTTGATCGATTTCTGCTATAGCAACGGGAGCAGTACGGAGAGCAACCGCGACGCAAGCGTCCGGGCGTACGTCGCGGTGATGTGGTCGTGATCGCGATAGACCAGGACATCCCCGATAACAACTGGGCACACGTCGGTCAAGCAGAACGAGTCACTGAGATCGACGTAGTTCACGCCTGTAACCGCGCGAGCCGCCTGATCCAATGGAAGATTCGACGGCAGAGCGCGCCCGCGAGGGGCCGCGCAGCGATCGAGGCTATCGAGATTGGCAGATACACAATCGACTGGATCGCGAGATGGTTCGGGTGTGTCTCGCAAGACCACAACGCGGTGGGACAGCGGCACGAGTTTGCGCAGAGTGCGGACCCACCCTTGGCGTAGCTGCTCCTCGGCGGCCGCCCCATTCGTACGCTGACCGTTGATTGTTTGCGAGTAGCCGGTGATTCCGGTAGTGACCACCACATCCGGATGCTCTTTCGAAATTCGGGCCAGGGCGTTTGCTCGCCAGGTTGGGCATTCGGTGTAGTCGCGCTTGATAGTGGAGTTGTTGGGTGTGATGTCCGAGGCCGGGCACCCGCTTTTCGTCAGCGATACGAGCCGCCAGCTGCGTTGATCAGCCAATGTCTTCAACGCGGGAAACCATTGCGCTGCATGGGAATCTCCGAAGAGTACGACGGTTATGGCACCGTTGGCCCTACCGAAAACACATCCGTCCGCACTCGTACTGGCGAATGACCGATGACACCCGTCGGCGTACGTCGACGGAAGATCACCGCGCGTATCGGCGAGTGACGGCGTCAGTGCGGTCACGCTGGTCTGCAATGTTGGCAAATCACTCGGCGTATCGACCGGTGATTGCCCTGCGGAAATTGCGTTGGCTGACGGCGTGAGGGGGGTCGGTAGGGTTTGGGCTCCAAGGACCGTCCCCGGTGCGGGCGCAGGGATGGTGGGCTCGCTGGCTTGAAGCCACAAGCCACCTGCGACGACGACGCCAACAATGACGCCCGCGAGAGCGAATGCGCGTTGAGGCCACTCCACCAAAGTCTTGGAATGCCGAAACGGAAGTTCGACGTAGCGGTGCATCACGATCGTGGGCAAATACGAGAGCGCGACAATCAGCACGCCTTGGACCACTGAGAGTTCGTGGCCCAACCAAGCAGCGGCGAATATCAGCAGGGGCCAATGCCAGAGGTACCAGGCGTACGAGATGCGCCCAACATGGCGAAGCGGCGAAATCGAGAGCGCCGAGTTGGCGCTGAAATCCCCTCGACCTGCCGCGCGTAAAGACGTCGCCGCGCCCGCAGCCAGCATGGCCGCCGTACCGAAGGTGGGAACCAGTGCCGCGGTGCCGGGGTAGGGCGTGTCCGGGGTCAGAAACACTGCAGCCCAACAGATCGCCAACAAACCGACCCAGCCCATGACAAGAGCCGGCCGCCGGGCTAGGCGACGCAGCATCGGAACGAGAATCGCCAAACCGCCACCGAGCGCTAACTCCCAGGCCCGCGTGAAGGAACTGAAGTAGGCCCACCCGGCCGCGTTCGCGGTTTGGTGCAGCGACCACAACAAGGACGGGATGAACACGGCGATGAGCCCCACGAGCAGAGGCCGAGTCAGGTCCGAGCCGCCGCGTCGCTTGAAGCGAGTGAACAAGATGAGCACGAAGGGCCACACGACATAGAACTGCTCTTCGACGGCGAGAGTCCAAAAGTGCAGCACCGGACTCGTCGCCTCCTGGGCGCCGAGGTAGTCGACCGACTGAGCACCGAAATGCCAGTTCGCCGCGAAGAGTCCCGACGCGATGACGTCGCCGCCCACCAGCGTCCGGCGAAACGGCGAAAGCACCAGGAAGGACAGCGCAACGACAACGACGAGTACAACACCGATGGAAGGTAGGAGGCGCTTGATACGTCGGGCGTAGAAGCGAGGAATCGATATAGCCGATCTGGTCGCCAACTCAGTTACCAGCAGGCCGGTGATCAAGAACCCCGAAATCACGAAGAAGACATCAACGCCGATGAATCCACCGGGCAAGAACGGCAATCCGGCGTGGTAGCCAAGGACGGTCAGGATCGCAATTGCACGCAGACCTTCGATATCGGCTCGAAACCCGATTCTCGGACCCGCGTCGACAATTTCGGGTCGCACCGATGCTGGTGAACTCACAATGCTCGCGGATCTACTTGAGCCACGTCGCCTCAGATCGGCGGGATTGACGCCTCCAAGAGCGGCGTCAGGGAGTCGGTGAACGTGGCGGTCATGTGGTCATCATCGCGATAGATGAGGATTCCGTCGCGCACGACCGGGCAGCGCGGTCCCGGCGGGCAGATGGTGTTGTCGAAATCGGCGATGTGTACACCGCGTATCCCGACGACGGCAGCGAGGATGGCCCGATCCGCGGGCATCGACGGTTCGCGGTCGAACTCGCAACGAGATGTATCCGTCGTGTCACGCGATACGCACACCGGGACGTCGAACTTCGATTGAGGATTGTCACGAATGATAACGATGGGAACGCGCAATGCCGTCAATCGGTTCACACTGCGCCTCAGGCCCGCCGCAAGATTCGGGATCGAACCAGCAGTGTCGAGGCGCGTGCCCGAGGCATCAAGCACCTCATAGTCAACCCGTTGAGAAATGATGATGAGATCAGGGTGTTCCTTCTTCAGAATTCGCGTCATGGTGGTCGCACGCCAGCTGTCGCATTGCTCGTAGCCCTTGGTGTCCCCTCGCGTCACAAGTGTCACATCGGACACCGCACAACCTGATTTCGTCAATGATACAAGGCGCCAATGGTGTGCCAGCGCAATACGCTCAACCGCTGGAAACCACTGTCCTGCATGAGAATCCCCAAACAGAACAACTCGCTTTAACCCCTTCGGATCGCCGTAGACACACGCCGGGCTGAGCACACCTATCCAGCCCACGTTGCAACCGTCGGTGAAAATCGGCCCCAAGTCGGCGCGGGCATTCGCAGGAGTCGGCCGGATGCCTTGCGCTGACACGGTCGTGGCTGGAGCGTCGATTCCGACCGCACCAAGCGCGGTACCGGGGCTGACTTGCGCCGCCTGGATCGTGGGTGACTGCGCCGAATCCGCACTCGCGCCAAGAGACAATCCGGCGAGCACGGCCGATGCCGTGAGTAGCGCGCCAAACGTGAGAGCGAGTCGTGGGCGTCGTACGAGTACCGGCACAAATCGCAGTGGGTTCTCGATGAAGAAGTACGTCGCCACCGCCAGCAGGAACGACACAACGACGGCGACAACTTTGGCCCACGCCGACAACGGTTGAGGGGCAAGGTAGGCAGCGGGAAGCACCAGCACCGGCCAATGCCACAAGTACCACGAGTACGACACGGTCCCGATGAAGCGAAGCGGTGCGCGGGAAAGCAACCCAGCCGGTCCTGGAAGATCATGAGGGTCAGCACTGTCCTGAGACCGCTGCCATGACGGTGCACCGCCAATCAGCAGAGCGCACGCACCAAGGACGGGCAGCAGCGCGGCCAATCCGGGATAGTCCGTCTCCTCATTCAAACGGACACAAGCAAACAGGATGAGGCCGAGCCCAATCCATCCGAGCCATGCGCGCACGGGGAAGCGGAGCAGGGACGGAGCGCTGCCGAGAATTGCGACGAGAGCACCCGCACCCAACTCCCAGGCACGAGTGGGAGATCCGAAAAAGGCCCACGGTTGCGCGGATTGCGTCAATTTCAGCGACAGGATGAACGAGACGATGACAGCAGCGACGATTGCGACCACGACGCCGGTGAGCAACCGGGGGCGACGTACGTGCCCGCCTCGGGAAACGGTTCCGCGCCAGGCAAGGAGCAGCAAGGCCGGCCAGAAGACGTAGAACTGTTCCTCAACACCTAGCGACCAGAAATGCAACACCGGGCTGGGCGTCACGTCGGCAGAGAGGTAGTCAGTGGCTTGCGCTGCGAAGTGCCAGTTCGATACGTACAACGCGGCAGCGACAACGTCACCACTTACATCAGCGCGAGACAGAGGTGGCAACACGAATGTGCAGACAGCGGCCGTGACAGTGAGTACAAGCACCGATGCGGGCAAGAGCCGACGAATACGCCGCGCGTAGAACGACATCAGCGACACGGTGCCGGTGCGCTGCAATTCTCCGACGAGCAACCCGGTAATCAAGAAACCTGACAAGACGTAGAAGACATCTACGCCGACATAGCCGCCGGACAGAAACGGAACGCCGGCATGAAACAGGACTACCGCGAGAACAGCGACCGCACGTAGCCCATCGATATCTGGTCGATAGTTAAGTCCCCGACTTATGGTCGCCGGGCGTTGCTGACTTGAAGCACGGACAAACGCCTTTCCCGCGGCAAGCTTCGATGTTGACGCCGACCACGTCGCCTTGACGGTTGCGGCCTTGGAGGTGATCGGCGTTGACGCCTCGCGGTTCGGAGGATTTGGCGTTGCTTGCTTCGAGCGAGGCGACGCCGAGCGGGCTTCACGTTCTCGGGTGATTACTTGCTCTCGGCGTACGGCCATGGGACCGGGTCCAGTCCAATGTGGACCCGACCACGTCGGGGTAGGCCCGTACGCCGATTCGTGCGGCATCGGGCGTGCGATTACTTGACTCGGATGAAGAGCCACGCACCGTCCCCTCGCCTCGTCGCCAGCTTTCGTGGTGCTCGACTCGACCTCGAATCGGGTTGACACACCAATAGGACGACGGACCTCCCGACGTCATCGCTCACGGTACGCGGGAACTTGTCGATCTCCGTGGAGCGACAAGCGCGTACCCGGAGTTGATCGTGGTCGCGGTTAGACGTCCGCGCGGTAGAAGTTCTGGTACGACTTGCTCGGCGTTGGGCCGCGCTGACCTTGGTATCGCGAGCCGTAGATCGACGAACCGTATGGATGTTCGGCCGGCGAGGATAGCCGGAACAAACACAGTTGGCCGATCTTCATGCCGGGCCAAAGTTTGATGGGCAACGTTGCCACGTTAGAAAGTTCCAACGTGACATGACCGCTAAATCCTGGGTCGATGAAACCGGCCGTCGAGTGGGTGAGCAAACCAAGTCGGCCGAGCGACGACTTGCCCTCCAGTCGACCAGCAACATCATCGGGCAGCGTGATGACCTCAAACGTCGACGCGAGGGCGAATTCACCAGGGTGCAGGATGAATGGTTCGTCGCCGTCCGGTTGGACGAGACGCGTCAGATCGGGCTGCTCTACGGCCGGATCAATGTGCGGATACCGATGATTTTCAAAGACTCGGAAGAATCGATCGAGGCGTACATCAACGCTCGACGGTTGCACCATCGCCTCGTCGAAAGGTTCAAGGACGACACGACCGGATTTGAGTTCCGCGAGGATGTCGCGATCTGAGAGCAGCACGGCGCGAGGCTACCCGCCCTCGTCGGTCATCATGCGCTGCCCTGACCGAGAAGCGGGATCAGGTACGTCGACAGCCGAGGAGGTCGCGCTCCCCGTAACCGCATTGGGGTTCGGGTTCTCGGAGACTGCGTCATAGTGATCGTCCTCATCGGCGTCGAGACCAATGCGGCGAAGAATCGAATCGCAGAGCAGGTCGAGCCGCCCAAGCAGACTCAGACTGTGCAGAACGTCGGTGACTGCGACGCCTTCGACGATCTGGGTCAACGCGGGGTTGATGAGCTCACGGATTTTCTTTGCCTCGGCCCGGACTTCGGCCATCTCGGCCTCGGATTCGGCTTGGCTCGTTTCCTCGATCAAATCCGCACAGGCACTCATCACATCGCGTACGACTGCGGGGGGCAAAGCGGGTGGACCACCTACTCGATCGAACAATCGGTCCGCAGCCCCTGAAATCGCCCGAACTTGAATCGCCAACCCCGTAAGCCAGGACACCTGTTCACCGATGGCTTCGAGTCGACGGGCTTCACGCCGTGCCCGCGGATGGAAACGGAGTGACTCGACGGCGGCGATGTATTCGTCGCGAGCTTTGCGAGATTTGTCACGCAGTTGGCGCGATGTCGCCGTGAAGTGGTGCTTCTCCTTGTCGGGGAGCGCGCTCGCGACCGTGCCGACGTCATCCCCGATCGCCCGCAACTGCAGTTGAAGCGCGGCGAGGAAGTCCCCAATCGCAGCCTCAACCAGTTCGAGCCGCGGGCGCGAAGGGATGAGATAAACGGCGACGATTCCCACCGCACCACCAATGACGACGTCTAACACCCTCCACGCGTCTTGTCGAAAGCCCGTACTTCCCAGCGCAAGTACGAATACGA
>JBBRLC010000047.1:0-7872 GCA_038231595.1 Candidatus Nanopelagicales bacterium
CGAAGTGCCCGATCGACGGCGAGCCAACACATCACCTTGGAATGGACATGGTGTCGAGGACGATCCCGGATTTCCCAGATGCCGTGATCTGGCTGATCCCACCGCCGTTCCACCCCGTGGATGAGCGCCTCGACGAGCATCCAGTGCTCGTCGGTGACGCCGCCACGACGCGTGGAGAAGGCTTCAATGAGATCCACCACTGGGCCAAATACGTCGATTTGGACTTGGCCCTGCGCGGCATTTCCCACCCGAACAGGACGGCTCCCGGCATAGCCGGGCAACGTGTCGATGACCGCCTCTGGTCCCAATGTGTTGCCGTACAGGGTATACAGCGGATGCAGATGTTCTGGCGATGGAAGATCGCTCATCACCCGAGCCATCCAACGTAGGAACGCGTCGGCCTCCGCGTCGCTACCTAGCAGCAGCAAGGCGTACGCCGTCATGGACGCATCGCGAATCCAGCAGTAGCGGTAATCCCAGTTGCGCAGCCCGCCGATTTGTTCAGGCAAACTCGTGGTGGCTGCGGCCAAAATTGACCCGGTTGGTTCGTGACACAACGCGCGCAGCGTCAGCGCCGATCGGGCCACCTCGGCAGTATTTCGTTTTGGAAGAGTGAGTGCCTCTAGCCAACTCCGCCAGTCGTCGTGGGTACGCGCGCGACGAACGGGTTCGGCGGCGTGGTGAGGGCCCATATCCGCTGAGCCGCAGCGCAATTCGAGGACGACATCGCCCGCGCTGGGATCAACTGTCGCGACGGCGGTTTGATGCGGGCCCTCGTTGTGTACCTCCCAGGTGACCCCCTCCGCGCGCAATGTCAGGGGATCAGATGCACCTACGACCATGACCCCGTCGGGTACGACTTGGAGGCGGGTAGAAACATGACCAAATTGTGGCCGAGGTGCAAAGACGACTCGTGCGGGCGTACGCCCCGAAAGCACGCGAACGAGGCGCGTGGGACGCGCGCCGTCTCGATCGTGGCTATGGACGCTCCGGTCGAGATAGTCCAACAGGGTTAGGCCCGCCCACGTCGTACGGACGGTCAAAGTTGAATCCACGTACGACTGTGATTGCACGCCCCCACCGTGCAGTGGATGAATGCTGAAGTGTCCAGCGCTTGAGTCGCCCAAGAGGGAGGC
This sequence comes from Candidatus Nanopelagicales bacterium, assembly GCA_038231595.1. Classification (GTDB taxonomy): domain Bacteria; phylum Actinomycetota; class Actinomycetes; order S36-B12; family JBBRLC01; genus JBBRLC01. Next base: position 1,137 of record JBBRLC010000047.1, read on the forward strand.
AAAGACGGCTGGCGAGTCTGGGTCGGGATAACAGAGCCAGACCAGCGAGGCATCGGGTCCAATCAACGCCACAGTGCGACCGTCCCCTGTCATGGAGATTCTTTCGATGGGCGGCGCGTGCCCGCCGGTGAGCCAGAGGCCACGTTCTTCGGCGATCAGTGCAAGCAAATTCGCGACCGCCTCCGGCCCGTCGACGCGATGAGTCGCTAAGCTCTCCCCTTGGCCAACCTTGACGCCCACATCAGGGCCCGTGAGTCGTACGAACACTTTTTCGTCGGTCCGGTCGTCGCCGATGAAGATGGCCGCAGTGCTTCCAGTGCGGTGTCGCAAGATGTCCAGTGCGCGACCTTTATCGGTGTCGACGACGGAAAGCTCGATGACCTCGCTGCCCTCGGTGACGTGTACGCCGGTCAAGCGTGCGGGGCCTTGTCGAACGGCGTCGAGAATGTGAGCGGCGGTCATTCGGTCGCAGCGTCGCACGTGCACGGCGAGCGCGGCGGGTTTCGTTTCGATAAGTACGCCTGGGACATCGTCGGCGATGGAATGAACGCTGCTCAGAACTTCCTGGAGGAGTTCTTGTTCGTGAGCGCCTAGGGAATCGACGACCCCGACATCAAACTCGGAACCGTGGCTGCCGATGAGGTGGACTTCGGCGGGTAGGCGCGACATGGCGGCCAGGTCGCGCAGAGATCGACCGCTGATGACCGTGGCCGTTGTGGTGGGCAGAGTGGCGATCGCGCGCAGCGCAGCAATTGCATGGGGCAGGGGTCGCGCGGTTGACGGATCCTCCACGATCGGAGCAATCGTGCCGTCATAGTCGCACCCGACAAGCAGGTGCGGCGTGCGTACCGCTTCCCGGACTGCGTGACGGAGATCGGTAGGGAGAGCCTCGATGCCCGCACTCGTCAGTCGTGGCGCGACACCGTTTCCCGCGATCACCCAGTCTCCTCCCCAAGAGCGTTGAGGAAGTCATGCGCCCACTTCGACACATCATGCTGGAAAAGGGAGGCACGCATCGTGCTCATCCGACGTTGGCGGTCCCGCATGTCGGAATTGACCGCCGACATGATCGCGGATTTGACTGCCTCGGGGTCGTAGGGGTTGACGATCCACGCATCGGTGAGTTCAAACGCAGCGCCGGCGAATTCACTCAGCACTAACGCACCGTCTTCGTATGGCCGGGCAGCGACGTACTCCTTCGCGACGAGGTTCATCCCGTCTCGAAGTGGCGTCACCAACATGATGTCTGCCGCGACGTAGAACGCAACGATCTCCTCGACGGCGAGATTCTGATGCAAGTAGTGGATCGGTGGCGACCCCACTCGGGCGTGCTCGCCGATGACACGGCCGATAGCCAATTCGATCTCGGCCCGGATGCGTTGGTACTCGTCAATGCCTTCGCGGCTCGGGGTCGCTACCTGAACGAACACCGCATCATCGGGTTCGAGTTGACCCGACAACAGCAACTCAGCGAATGCGCTGATGCGCACGTCGATTCCCTTGGTGTAGTCAAGGCGATCAACACCGAGGAGCACGATCTTTGGATCCCCGAGTTCCTTGCGAATTTGCTCGGCCCGGGCGCGCACGATCGGGTCCCGAGCGAGTTCGTCGATGCGTTGAGTGTCGATCGACACTGGGAAGTCGGCCACGCGCACTTCTCGTAGCGGCGTGCCGTTGTTGAGTATGACTCGATCGCCACGCACCGGCAGTCCGAGCAGCCGATCGGCGAGATGGAGGAAGTTACGTACGGCCCCCGGCACTTGGAAGCCAATGAGGTCCGCACCAAGTAAACCGTTGAGGATTTCTCGTCGCCATGGGAGTTGAGCAAACAACTCCGACGGCGGGAACGGAATGTGCAAGAAGAAGCCGATGCGCAGATCTGGTCGCAGGGCGCGCAAATACTGAGGAACGAGTTGCAGGTGGTAGTCGTGGATCCACACAGTCGCCCCGGGCGCGGAGACTGACGCGATCTCGTTTGCGAACCGCGAGTTCACCAGGCGATACGCCGCCCACTGGTTACGGTCGTAGACCCGACCTGCGACGCCATCGTGATAGAGCGGCCAAAGCGCTGAGTTCGCAAAACCGGCGTAGTACGCCTCGACTTCGTGGCCGGTGAGTTCCACTTGATGGAGTCGGCACGAATCGACCTGCTTGGGCGGTTCTGGTGCGTTGGTGACTTGGTCATCGTCGTAGTAGGTCTTGGCATCGCTCGTTTGTCCGCTCCAGCCAACCCACACGCAATCGCGTTCGCGCATGATTGGTTCGAGTGCTGTAACGAGCCCGCCAGGTGAGCGTTCCCACGAGATTTCGCCGTCGGCGTCGCGATGTGCTTCAAACGGAAGCCGATTTGCTACCAGGACAAAGTCAGAAAGTTCAGGAGCGGAGGCAACGGCGGTTGCCTGGCTCGTGTCCTCGGGTGGTGTGCCGCGGTGGGACCTATGTCGACCTCGTAGGCGCATGGGCGAACCTCTCCTCGTGGGAGCCTCGCAGCGGTCGAAAGCAGGTGACCGCGAGGCGGTGTTCCGACTCCACGTTAGGCGAGTGACCCTGATCCGTCGCCCCTCCGTCCGAAGGTGGGACGCAAATGTGGGCTGAACGGGGCATGGGTGCCCGAAGTCACTCACAGTGAAACGTTGTCACGACCAAATGGGTCGCAGCATCTATACGAGCGCCTACGTGGGAGCCAAGGAAAGCGCGGTTGGACGTCGAATTGGGGACGTACGCGAGGTTCTCTAGACTTCACGGGCACGGTCTGCCGACGTGGCGCAACTGGTAGCGCACCCGACTTGTAATCGGGCGGTTAGGGGTTCAAGTCCCCTCGTCGGCCCTCATTTCTTGTGTGACTTTATCGCTCTGGATGATCAACAATGTTGATCATCCGTCAACGATACACGGAGTGTCGCGCCCAAATCCTGTCGTACGGTCAACAAAGCCACCAGCGTGTGACGAGCCGGCCAACTGAGTAACCAGCATTCACCAACTTAGCGCCGGTTGTTCACCTTCACGTGAGCCGCGGTAACCCAAAGCCCGTCACTGTTCCCTCATCCGCGCAGTCCGAATGCGTTGACGACGAGGGAGGTGGTTGTACGTGGCACATATGCGATTCCGATTTGTGCCAGGAGCGCGCCTGTTGGGTCCCGTCGGGTCTGGGCTCGTGGGTTGGCGCCTGCTGGGGGGAAACAACCGCGAACTCGGTCGAAGCGCCACGGTCTACCCCAACGCCGAGGCCGCCGCTACGTCAGTTGCGCGTGTCAAGCGTCAAGCCGCAGAGGCAACAAGCAGATTCACACTCGATCGCGCTTCTGGCACGTGGAGTTGGTCACTCGATTTGAACGGAGAAGTCGTCGCGATCTCCGGGCGTGGTTTCCGCCGTGAACGCGAATGTCGCTACAACCTCGAGCAGTTTCGTATTGGCGCACCTTCGGCGCCCTTCGACGAACGCGAAGCGGCATGACAACCGCGACAACCGTGCCAACGGCGACAACCGTGCCCCCCGGACCTCCACCCAGTTCCGCCACGACCCGGCCATTCGAGACCCCCGACCCGATCGACGAAGTACGCCGCGCTCAAAGTTCAGCGCGCACGCGCTCCGACCGAATCTTCCGCGGGATCGCGCGAGGAAGCGGGATTGCCGTACTGGCGGTGATGTCGCTGGTGGGCGTGTTCCTGACCTACCGCGCGCTCGAGGCAATTCGAGTCGGCGGCGTTTCCTTCCTCACCACCTCCGATTGGGACCCCGACGCTGGCACCGGCCACTTCGGTATTGCGGCAGTCATCACCGGAACAATTCTGATTGCACTTGTCGCGATATCCGTGGCGGTTCCCCTCGCCATGGGTACCGCGCTCTACATCTCCGAGTACGCTCCAGCCCGACTAAAACGCACGATGATCAGCCTCGTCGATCTGATGGCGGCGGTGCCCAGCGTGGTTTTCGGCCTGTGGGGTTTCTTCCTCCTGCAGGGGTACGTCCGTGATTTGTCGCGTTGGATCTCGACGTACTTCGGTTGGATTCCGGTCTTCTCCGTCGATGGAACCGACCCCAGCGATCCGCTGGCAACCTCGACCGTTTACACGTCGTCGACCTTCATCGCCGGCATCGTCGTGGCGTTGATGGTCACTCCCATCATGTGCTCGGTAATGCGCGAAGTGTGCTCCCAAGCGCCCGCAGGTGAACGTGAAGGCGCCTTGGCGCTGGGCTCAACAAAGTGGGGAATGATCCGCTCTGTCGTTCTGCCATTCGGTAAGGGCGGCATCATCGGTGGAACCATGCTCGGCCTCGGTCGCGCCCTTGGCGAAACGATCGCCGTTTTCATGATCATCTCACCGATCTTCGCCGTTCAGCCGCATATCTTGCAAAACGGTGCCAACTCTGTTTCTTCGCTAATTGCGCTGCGATATGGCAACTCCACGCCGTTCGGTACCTCAGCACTCATGGCTGCCGGCCTCGCGCTTTTCATCATGACACTCATCGTCAATTTCATTGCGTCTTCCATCGCGATGCGAAGCCGATCTGGCGCATCGAGTGACGCCTGACATGACCACGACGCCGCTGGATTACCACATGACGATGACGACGATCGCCCCGAGCGACACCTTCGTCGACGTGACAGATGTGGCAATCGGTCAGAGCCATAGCACGACGGTCACCGTGGTCGAACCCATCGGACCCGAAACCAAACGATCAGTGAACGGGATTCGGCGAAGCGATGTGCTTTCGCTCGTCGGGTCGTTTGTCGCGGCGATTTGCCTCACCGGGCTGCTGTTTACCCAGGTTGCTCCTTTCGGCGGAGTACTCGGTTTCATGGTGATGACGTACGTCTTCTTCATTGGTTTGTACGGCGTGTTGGTGTCCTTCGACGAAAAGGGAACAGCCGTTCGAGATCGCATTGCGGCAGCGATGATCCACGGAACCGCGGCAATGTTGATTTTCGGACTCGTCGTGATCATCGGTTACACGTTGTTTCGCGGTTACTCGGCGTTGGTGCACGCAAACTTCTTCACGCAAGACATGTCTGACGCCGGCCCCCTCGATCCACTAACGGTGGGTGGTATCGCCCATGCCATGGTGGGCACGCTCATCATGATCTCGATCGCGTTGGCCATTGTGATTCCGTTAGGAATCACGTGCGCGATCTATCTCAATGAAGTGCCTGGCAAGTTTTCGCGCTTCGTCCGCACGATCGCTGAGGCAATGTCGGCGCTGCCTTCGGTCATTGCCGGACTCTTCATTTACGCCACCTGGATTCTCATCCTCGGCCGCGATAAGTCGGGATTCGCCGCGTCGCTCGCAATCAGCGTGATGATGTTGCCGATCATCATTCGCGCGTCTGATGTCGTCATCCGACTCGTCCCCGGGACGTTGAAGGAAGCCTCGTACGCCCTGGGCTCAACGCAGTGGCGCACGGTCTGGCACGTTGTGCTGCCCACTACGCGCAGCGGACTCACAACCGCCGTCATCTTGGGTACGGCGCGCGGAATCGGCGAGACGTCCCCGGTACTGCTCACTGCTGGCTTCACCGCGGCGCTCAACACGAACCCCTTTAACGGCCCGATGGTCTCGCTTCCCTTGGAGACATTTCAGTTGGTTCAGTCACCGCAGCAGACGCTTATCGAACGGGGTTTCGGTTGTGCTGCTGCACTCATGCTTCTGGTTCTTGTGCTCTTTGTGATTGCTCGGATCATCGGCGGTCGCGGTCCGGGCCAACTCAATCGACGCCAACAGAAGAGTCGCGCCGCTGCATCGATCGCCGACGAGCGTCGTTTCGCGCATCGTGATGCTGCCCGCAATGAGCTGTCTCCTGCACCGCCCAACAATCCCATCGGAGTTCGATCGTGACCGTCCACGAAGTCCATCCTCGGGTAGGCCGGTCCCAGCCCAGTCTTCGCCGACTCAGGTCCCTCAGCGTGGCCGTCTTGGTGGTTCTTGCTTCGGCGCTTGTGCTGCCCGACGCCAATGCGGAGACGTACGTCCCTATCAGCGGTGCCGGATCAACCTGGAGTCAGAACGCACTTGACCAATGGCGCCGCAACGTCAACCAGTACGGCTTACGAGTCAACTACCAAGGCACGGGCTCGTCAGACGGTCGCAATCAATTCCGTAACGGCACGGTCGACTTCGCCGTGACCGAGATCCCATACGGCCTCAAAGACGGCGGGGTTGTCGATCAACCCCCCCAACGACCATTCGCCTACATGCCGATCGTTGCTGGTGGCACGTCCTTCATGTACAACTTGAAAATTGGCGGACGACGCGTCACGAACTTGCGGCTCTCGGGAGAGAACCTCACCAAAATATTCACCGGTGTTTTGAAGAAGTGGTCAGACCCAGCGATCAAAGCCGACAACCCCGGGCTCACTCTTCCTGCCCGCCAAATCGTTCCGGTCGTGCGCTCCGACGGTTCGGGGACCACGGCGCAAGCAACGTCCTTCTTTTCCAAGAAGTACGCCACACTGTGGGACTCATACTGCGCGAGGGCCGGACGGCCCACGCCATGCGGCTCCACTTCCTTCTTTCCAGTCATTCCCGGCAGCGGCTTTACGGCTCAATCCGGATCGCTTGGCGTTTCCGGCTATGTCTCACAAGGTCAAAACGAAGGAACCATCACCTACGTCGAATACTCCTATGCGCTGAATGCGGGCTTTCCGGTCGTGAAGGTCCTGAACAACGCGGGCTACTACGTTGAGCCGACCTCGAACAGTGTCGCCGTCGCGTTGCTTGCTGCGCAGATCGACGAGA
>JBBRLC010000048.1:0-7862 GCA_038231595.1 Candidatus Nanopelagicales bacterium
GAGGACAGTGCCGCAATCCGCTCTCGCACAGGGCCTGTCGAGCGCCTTGATGGAGATATCCGTAGAGGACTGAGGCTCGCAATCGACGACCCCGCGGCGCTCGCACTTGACAGCAACAAGGGGCCGGCGCTGGCTCTTTTCGAGGCCGACGGGCCGGCGCTCGCAAGCCTGATCGCGATCGCTGATGAGCTGAGGCGAGACACCGTCGGCGACGACGTCACCTACGTGGTGAATCGCAACTTGAATTTCACCAACGTCTGTTACACCGGGTGTCGTTTCTGCGCGTTCGCGCAGCGCAAGACCGACATTGATGCGTACACCCTGTCGCTTTCCGAAGTTGGCGATCGTGTCGACGAAGCGTGGGCGCGGGGAGCGACCGAAATTTGCATGCAAGGCGGAATCCACCCCGACCTACCCGGTAGCGCTTACTTCGATCTAGCCCGAGAGGTCAAGCGGCGTGCGCCGGGCATTCACCTGCACGCGTTTAGCCCGATGGAAGTGGTCAACGGTGCGACTCGTACGGACCTTTCCATCAAGGAGTGGCTGGTTGCCGCGAAAGAAGCCGGTGTCGACTCAATCCCTGGTACCGCAGCGGAAATTCTTGATGATGATGTTCGCTGGATTCTGACCAAAGGCAAACTTCCGACCTCTGCGTGGATCGAAGTCATCACCGCGGCCCACGAGATCGGCTTGCCGTCGAGCTCGACGATGATGTACGGCCACGTTGACGCCCCTCAGCACTGGTGGGCGCATATCCGGTTGCTCCGCGAGATTCAGGACGCGACTGGGGGGTTCACGGAGTTCGTGCCGCTGCCCTTCGTTCATCAGAATGCCCCGGTCTACCTGGCCGGCATTGCTCGTCCGGGGCCTACTGTTCGCGACAACCGAGCAGTCCACGCGATGGCCCGGCTGATGCTTCACGGATCTATCGACAACATCCAGGTGTCGTGGGTAAAACTCGGCACCGCAGGATCAGTCGCGATGCTCAATTCCGGGGCCAACGATCTGGGCGGAACCTTGATGGAAGAGACCATCTCGCGAATGGCGGGCTCCGAGCACGGATCGCAGAAGTCCCCGAATGAATTGATCGACATCGCCGTTCAGGCTGGCCGACCGGCACGGCAACGGTCCACCACGTACGGCCCTCAACCCGTCCAATTTGTCTGAAATGTGGCACTCCAGCGAGGTCGGGAGATCCAGACTCGCTGCGGCTGAAGCGGTTTCCCCGTCCGATCAACGGTCGAATATCGACCAGAACACGAATTGATCACGCTTGGGGCTTGACGCGGCACTACTTACACCCATGTAATTCCCCTCGTGTCGTACGTGGAATCCTCCACCTTGCGTATCGACGGCAGAACTTACGAGTCGGCAGGTTCGCGACTTGCCGACAGGGTCGAGAGAGGTGTGCCAGTGAGCCAGCCTGCGACGGACTACGCGCAGTTGCCGCTCGAAGAGGCCGAGGAAATCGGCTGGCAAGAGCGAGCGCTGTGTGCGCAGACCGATCCGGAGGCCTTCTTCCCGGAGAAGGGTGGATCGACCCGGGAGGCCAAAAAGGTCTGCCTCACGTGTGAGGTGCGGGTCGAATGCCTCGAGTACGCGCTTGATCACGATGAGCGCTTTGGCATCTGGGGCGGATTGAGTGAGCGTGAACGCCGCCGTCTCAAGAAGTTGGCCGTCTGATCCGGCGAGAGCCGTGTGAGTCACTGCTGGTGATCACCGGCCCGGGCGCCGCCGACCGCGCGTCGCGTAGGGTGCCGGGACCCGACAATCGGGCCCGATCTGCCCGTCGCCAACTTCCCTGTGACCTGACTCCTTCATATGACGACCACGCCATTGCCGGACGAGACCTATGACTTCGTCGACTCGGTTTTCGATCCCGAACCAGACCCGGTAGTTCGGCGAGTTCACCAGGTCAGCGCCCTGCTCGTCGCCCACGACGGCGCGCGTTGGCTCCCCTCAATGTTGCGGACCTACGCGGACCTCACCGTTCGTCCGGATGCGATCGTGGCCATCGACACCGGCAGCACCGATCAATCAGCGTTAATTCTGCGAGACGCATTGGGATCAGCCGCGGTCATCAGCGCGGCCGCTGATGTCGGTTTCGGGGCAGCACTTCACGCTGGCGTCACCCATCTCGATCAGATCCGGCCATCGCATGAACTTGCGTCGTCCCGCGAATCCAATCGGGAGACGGTGGAGTGGCTCTGGGTGCTCCACGATGACTGCGCTCCGGACGCGCACGCGTTGGACTCATTGTTGATGCAGGCCGACCGTTCGCCGAGTGCGGCGGTAATCGGACCGAAGGTGCGCGGTTGGCACGACCGACGTTTGCTCCTCGAAGCAGGCTTGACAGTCACCGGTGGCGGACGTCGCGACACCGGTTTGGAGCGGCACGAACAGGATCAGGGTCAACACGACGGCGTACGCGATGCGCTCGCTGTGGGTAGTGCGGGAATGCTCATTCGTCGTGATGTGTGGGATGACCTGGGCGGATTCGATCCCGAGATCGCCATGTTCCGCGACGATATCGACTTCGGCTGGCGGGCAAACCTGGCGGGTTACCGAGTCGTCGTCGCGACTGACGCGGTTGTCCACCACGCCGAGGCGGGCGCCCATGGCCGCCGCCGCTTAACGGCAGTCGTTGATCACCCGTACCGGGCGGATCGTGAATCGTCGCAATACATGGCGCTGACCCACGCAGCTCCGGTGGCGCTTCCGTTCGTGGCGCTTCGACTCATTCTGGGCGCGGTCATGCGCTCGCTCGGTTTCCTGATCGGTAAGGACACCGCGTCGGCTCTCGATGAAATCGCGGCGGTAGCGGTAACGCTTTCGCACCCGGGGCGCATCCGTCGGGGGCGTTCACTGGTTGCCGACGCCGCGCGAATCCGCGGTGTTGGCGTGTCCAAGGCTCGACGTGACGCGCGCTATTTGTTGCCCTCATTTGGGATGCAGGTTCGACACCTCGTCGAGGGGTCAGGTGCTTTCCTCGCGCGGCGATCCATCGTGCGCCAGGTGGGTGCGGGGCTGCGATCGGACCCCGGAGCCACCATGCGAGCGGTGGAGACGGGGCCGGCCTCTGAAGACGACGAATGGATCGACAATCAACCGTCTTGGCTGCGTATGACGTTGTCGCGACCGGGAGTCATCTACGGATTGCTGCTGACGCTGGCGACACTGATCGGCGCACGCGCTTTATTGGGTTCGGGTGTCTTGGCAGGTGGCGCACTGCTGCCTTCGCCCGACGGCGCGAGCGAGTTGTGGGCGCAGTACACCGCGGGCTGGCATGAAGTCGGGCCCGGCTCAGGTACGCCGCAGGCCACCTACATCGCACCGCTGGCGTTTCTCGCGACCGTCTTGCTGGGCAAAGCCTGGCTGATCGTTGACATCTTGATCTTGCTGGCTGTTCCCCTCGCCGGAGTCAGCGCCTACGCCGCGCTGCGCGGGTTGGTCAGCTCCACCGCGATCCGGATCTGGGCAAGTACCGCCTACGCATTGTTGCCAGCGGTGTCGGGCGCGGTGGCGGCAGGACGAATCGGAACGACGACATTGGCGATCTTGCTGCCCGTGCTCGCTCGTGCCATCGCGCGGATGGTCCCAGCGTGGCGTACCGATCGTGAAGGTCCACCGACGTGGCGGCGGACGTGGTCCACTACGGTCCTGCTCTCGATCGCCGTGGCCAACGTGCCGATCGTGTGGTTGATCGCGCTTTGCGTGGTCATGGTGGCCATGTTCACCGTTGTCACTGATCGCGCCTCCCGCCAGAGATTCGCCATCGTGGTTGCGATGCCGTTGTTGCTCCTCGCGCCGTGGAGTTTGACTCTGCTCGCGCATCCATCGCTCTTTTTCTTCGAAGCGGGATTGAACTCACCTGACCTGACCGACCGGCACCTGTCCGCACTCGATGTCGCGGTGCTCCACCCCGGCGGGCCGGGGATGACGCCGGTGTGGGCCAGTGTCGGTCTGGTCCTGGCTGCAGTCGTCGCCTGGTTGCGCACGGATCGATTCGCCGCCGTCGCGGCGTGCTGGGCGGTGGGAATCGTCGGACTGATGTTCGGCCTAGTAGATGTTGTCCTGCGATTGACGCCGCCGTGGGCCGGCGATCCGGTCCGTGCCTGGCCTGGCCCTGCGACGCTGGTCGTTGGTGCGGCCGCCATTTGTGCTGGCGCGATCGCAGCGCAGGGCGCGCGCGAACGAATTTCGACCGTTCGCTTCGGCGTGGTCCAACCCCTGGTGTTAATCGTTCTCATTGCTGCCGTTGTTGGACCCGTCGTTGCCGGCGTCACGTTTGTCGAAGGAGTCGACGGCCCCATCGCCCGAACCGAAGCATCCGTCGTCCCGGCGTACGTAGATGCGGACATGCGCGGACCAGAACGCCCGCGCGCTCTGGTGATGCGGCCCGAGGCCGGCGGCCGCATCGGATACTCCTTGCTGGGTCGGCCAGTTCCGAGCATCGGTGACGCAGATGCCGCACCTCCGAGCGAGATGTACGCACCGATCGACGCGTACGTCGCGTCGCTGGCGTCAGGCCGTGGTGGCAGTGAAGTCGAGGGACTCGCGAGGTACGCCGTTCGCTACGTCTTGCTGCGCGGCAGTGGTAATCCTGGGACAGTCGGTGCGACGGGTTCTGGTTCTGAGGTGGCCGCTCGCCGCGACGCTGACTTGGTCGCCACGTTGGACTCCGAGCCGGGTCTACGTCGACTCTCCACGACAACCGGTGACGCGTTGTGGCGAATCGCGCTGCCCGGCATCCCGACCAGTCGCGTGCAGGCGGCAACCACGAAAGCCGTCGCGATCTCGGCCATCCCCGTGGTCAGGTCGGAGACCGACATCGGTCCGATTCGAGTCGACACGATCGTGAAGCTAGAAAACAACGATCGACTGCTTTTGGTCAGTGAGTCGATGGCGAGTGGGTGGCGGGCAACCCTCGGTGGTGACTCGCTTCCGCCGCTCGACATCGACGGAAATCAAGCAGGCCAGCAATGGTTTTCGCTGCCCGCGCGCGGGGGTCAGCTTCAAGTGCACTTTGACAACTCCGGTCGGATCCGTTGGCTCTGGGCCCAACTGTTTGCCTTCCTTGCCGTCGTCGTGCTCGCGCTTCCGAGTCGGCGCCGCAGTTTCGATCCCGATCCAGATATTGATCCCGAACCGGATTTCTCAGTCGGCGCCGAAACGGGGGTGAGTAGCGCATGAGTCGCAAGCAGGTTTGTGTGTCGATGATCGTGCTGTCGGTGGTGCTCGTTGTACTCGCGCGTTTTCTGACGCCGGATTCGGCCACCTCGTTGGCCGGAGCGCGCGTAACTGAGCCGGTCGCCAGTACCCATGTGGTCTGTCCTGAAGCGAGAGTTCGACCCGGAAAGGACCTCACGATTGTCACTGGGGTGGTGGCGCCGATTGAGCAAACTTCGACAACTCCGACAACTCCGACAACTTCGACAACTTCGACAACTTCGACAACTCCGACAACTCCTGCGTCACCGACGAACTTGTTGTCCCCTGGTGAGTCTGCGCCGAGGGCGTCCCCGACGCCGGTCAAACCCGGTAAGGCCGTGTTGGTCGCCCAACCGCCGAACAAGAGCAACTCCGGTGCGTCGTCATCGATCGGTCGAGTGGGTGGATCGGCCGAACTCGGTGCAACCCGCGGGACCTTGTCACCGATCCTGGGTACGGCGAGCGGAGCGTTTGCTCCGGGCTTTGCGGTTACCCAATGGACCTACCACACAGCCGGGTCCACCCGAGGTTTGGCGGCATTGGCATGCACGTCCCCGACGACGGATCAATGGTTTGTGGGTGGCGGTTCGAGCGTGGGAAGAACAACAACGATCACACTCGTCAACGATGAAGACGGTGCGGCCCAAGTTGTCGTCGAGGTTTATGGCCCGAGCGGGCGGGTCATCGCGCCGGGTGGTGACGGTATTGCGCTAGCACCCCATGGACGCATTGCCTTGCGACTTACGGCCCTGGCACCGGGGCTTCGTACGGCGGCGGTTCACATTCGAACCACAAGTGGGCGGGTCATGGCTGCCGTGCTCGATCAGGAATCTCGCGGGGTGAACTCCAAGGGACTGGAATGGATCCCTGGCACGGTTGCGTCGCGGCACGTGGTAATCCCCGGCGGCGACGGCAGCGCGACTAACAAGATCCTGTCCGTCGTCGCGACCGGTTCTACTGATGCGAACGTGAGTATCCGTGTGATCACGAGCGATGGCCGGTTTGTACCCGCAGGTCACGAAACGCTGGACGCAGCGGTTGGCCGTGTCGTGAGTGCCGATCTCACGGCGGCGACAGCTGGGCAGGTGTTTGGTATCGAATTGACGAGCGATCAGCCGATCGTCGCTGGGTTACGGGCCTACGCCAGCACCCGCACGGCGTCGACCGACACGGAGATCTCAACGGGGATCCCGCCCCTCGTTGATGCCGGTGTTTCTGTCGGTCTCACCACGGATCCGACCTACCGGCACTCATTGCTCGTCACCGCTCCGGGGGCGAAAGCGACTCTCAACATTCAGCTCATTGCCGCTGACGGAAGTTCCGGACCCAGCCAAATCGTGACGATCCCCGCGGGTACGACGGGGGTAATAGCCCTGCGACGCCCGCAGATTGTGGGCCGATTCTCAGTCCTTGTCACACCCGTACCGGATGGGGGACCGGTTTATGCGGCGTCGTACACCTACGCGTCTCTCGGGTTGGGTCCGGTGCTCACGGTCGTGCCGCTGATGTCGCTGCGTACGGTCGTCACGGTCCCCGACGCACGTCCAGATCTCGGCGTTGCTTTCGTCACTGACTAGGGCCCAGCGACCAGTCGAACGCCTCTACTCTGTGGCGTCGTACTCCGGATCGAGGGTGTCGGGTTCGATGTCGAGCAATTCCGCAGCGAGACGCACCACAATTTCGCGCACGAGTTGTTCTCGGACGGCTTTGTCGTCACTTCGTTGTTCGACCGTGCGTCGATGCACGATCAGTCGGGCGGGTTCGCCGCCCGTCGCTACTTCGATTCGGCCCAGCGGGATGTGAGGTGGATCAGCGGGAGGATCGAGGGATTGAGGGAGGTCATCGATCAACGGAACATCGTCAACGACGATGTCAACGGCGTTAAAGCGATCGACGAGACCAGCGCTCGGTGTGACTCGTTCCAGTCGGGTCAGTCGATCCTCGACAAAGTCGACGGCTCCGATCATCCAGGAACCAAACGTTGCCATGCGCGTCCGGACCACGGGAAGGTGAGCTGGGCCCAATGGACCACGCATCCCGCGGCCGTGCCGATCACGGCGACCAACCACCACGCAGTCAGCGTAAGCCGACACGATCTAGCTTCCCGCATCAATGCGGTGAGTGGGTTGGTTGCGCCGGTACGGTCGGCCCGTGAGGACCGTGCGAACGTGCTCAAAACCGTCATGCCGCGGCGCTGCTGTTGCCACCCTGACGTACGTCTACGCCGATTCGACCGCCGTTCTTGGGCCGCTGGCTACCTACGCAGAGCCGCATTGTTACGACTTGTGTGAACACCACTCGCAGCGAATGACCGCGCCGTTGGGGTGGGAAATTGTGCGACTCAATCCCGACCCCGAGGCACTTCGGCCCAGCAGCGATGATCTTGAAGCCCTGGCCGACGCCGTACGAGAGGCCGCCGGGTCGCGTGTCACCGCCCCTCCCGGACCGCCGACTCCACCGATGGTCGAGGTAGGACGTCGTGGCCATCTGCGCGTTCTTCGCAACGTCGAGGAGTAGTCCGGGCTCGTCGCGATGGGGGTCGCCAGGGCCGCGTTTGAGATTTCAAACTGCGGTGCGTGTCACTGCGACTACACCATACGGCGAGTCGCTTCCGGTGCTGGACTTCTGAGTTCTCACGGGCTTGAGTTCGA
>JBBRLC010000049.1:0-7859 GCA_038231595.1 Candidatus Nanopelagicales bacterium
GACGAGAGCGAGTCACCAGACCCGACTCCTCAAGTGCATCGAGATGCACGCGCACGGTGGTGGCATGAAGGCCCAGACGAGCCGCGATCATGCCGGTCTCAGCAGCACCGGACCGGCGCAGCGTGGCCAGCACTGCATCGCGGCCGCCGCTGGTCATCGCTGTCCCCGGCTGATCGTCACGAACTCGCTGCCCGACTCCCCCATCAGGCGTCGGCTCATCGACCATGCGATGCGGGCCGCCTGACGCTTGGCCAGCTCCGCCTTCAGCCCAACGAACGAGGCGTCGACGCTCGCATTCCAGATCTCGATCCATCGGCCGAAGTGCGCGGAGGTGAGCTCAGACTTCGCGTGCAGGTCGGTGTGCACTTGAAGTGCATTGCGGCGATAGCTGCCCGTGCGGAACAGGACTGTCTCCCAGAAGTCGCACATCACCGGCAGGTGGGCGGCCAGGTCCAGGTGCGCGACATCGACAAAGACCACTCGGAGCAGATCGTCATCGAAGCAGCGCGTGTAGAAGTCGGTTACGAGTTCGGCGATATCCATTCGTGAAGCGATGTCACGGCGGACCTCCATGGCGCTCACCCGACGCCCATCACCAGGAGTGCCCCGAGCGCGGCGAGCCCGACGAGCTTGATCAGGTCGAGCGCGATGAAGATCTGGTGCATGTGGGACGCGGGTACGTCGACTCCCGCGATGATTGCGTCGGTGCGGCGGGCCAGTCGCGGACGCACGACCAGAAGTTGCGCGACGACCAGGGCGCAGAGTGCGCCGAAGACGGCGTACACAGCGAGGCCGCCTATGCCTGAGACGGCGAGCAGGAAGGCCAGTGCCAGGACGAGCACGGCCTCGATTCGACCCAGCGCCCCGAAGACGAGGCGACCGATACCTAGGCCGATCGCGAGCGTCACGCCTGGAGCACGAAATTTCAACGGCGTCTCGACGAAGGAGATTCCTATGACAATGCCAAGCCAGACAAACGGCACCGACACCGTCATCGCCTCGAGACCGCTCACTGGATCACCCATCCTCCAATTTAGAGGATAGCAACCTGTTAATTCACTGCGCAGCCCATACAGTTGATGTGGTGTCGGTGACAATGGATCGAGCAACTGAACAAGTTCCGGGCCGGATTTTCACAATCGGTCACTCCACTCGGGAATTTGATGGAGTACTTGCGATGCTGCGTGCGAACGCAGTGACCGTCCTGGTCGACGTCCGTTCCTTTCCTTCGTCGCGGAAATTTCCGCAGTGGAACCAAGAGGCCATCGAGGATGAACTCCCGGCCGATATCGACTACAGGTGGATCCAGGACCTCGGCGGCCGCAGGCACACACCGGCAGGGGTGGGGAGTCCTAACGGTGCATGGAGGGTTAAAGCATTCCGTGACTACGCCGACTACATGGCGACCGAGGAGTTCCGTCGTGGACTCGATGAGTTGCTGCGAATCGCAAACGAGTCGGTCTCGGCGATTATGTGCAGCGAGGCCGTGCCGTGGCGATGCCACCGACGGTTGATCACGGATGCACTCATCGTCGCCGGGATGGAGGTATTCGACATCATGTCGGCTTCGTCGACCCGGCCCGCGAAAATGGACGCGTTCGCGCGGGTGCAAGACGGACAGATCACATATCCTGGAGCAGATGGAGGATGAGCATGGACGTGGTCAAGCAAGTCCACACCATCGTTGTGGCGATTCCGACGGGCCACGTTGCCACCTACGGTGAGATCGGGCAGGCAATTGGAATCGGCCCCCGACAGGCGGGTCGGACGATGTCGCTGCTTGACGACGACGCGCCGTGGTGGCGGGTAGTACACGCCGATGGCGCGCCAGCAACGTGCCATGAAGGAGGGGCTCGAGCGCTGCTCGAAGCCGAAGGCGTGCCGTTCCGCGACGGTCGCGTCGACATGGTCAGGGCCCGAGCCGCCCACCTGTACTAATCCTGATGGACGAATTCGAGTCGGTACGACGAGCGGTTATTGACGACGAGAGCAATGCGCTGATGCGGCAGCAGGGTTGGCAGCCTGTATACGTGGCAGCCAAGAGCGCCAGGATCGCGGTGATCGGGCAGGCGCCCGGGCGCAAGACGCAGGCGAGCGGTGTGCCGTGGGACGACGCCAGCGGTAGAAACCTGATCGACTGGCTGGGAGTCACCGACGATCAGTTCCGAAACCCGGACCTGTTCGCTTTGCTCCCAATGGACTTTTACTACCCCGGGAAAGGCCAGAGCGGCGATCTGCCGCCTCGGAAGGGATTCGCTGAACGGTGGCATCCACCGCTGCTGGCGCTGATGCCCGACATTCGGCTCACCCTGCTGATCGGGCGATACGCGCAGATTCAGTATCTCCCGTCCACGCGTCATGATCGGTTGACAGACACCGTGCGCAACTATCAACGATTCATCCCGGAGCGTTTTCCGCTCGTGCATCCGTCGCCGCTGAACTTCCGATGGCAGGCAAAGAACCCGTGGTTCGTCACCGACGTGCTACCAGAGGTGCGCATCCACGTCCGCGCCGCCGTCCAGAGCGCGGCCACCCACAAGCCTCTGTAAGCGTTGGCGGATATTTGGGTGCGGGGGCCGTTTGGGTACTCGGCCGACAGTGCGCAGCGTCGAACGAGAAAGACTTCTCGATCCGATCGTATTCGCGTGACGAGCCGCACAGTCGTCATCGCCGTACGCTGACGGGATGAGACTTTCGATTCACGTCCCGAACTTCACGCTCCCCGGCGCTCCCGAAAGTTTGGCCGCCACGCTTGTCGCGACAGCTCGCGCGGCGGAAGCAGGTGGTGCTTCGACGTTGACGCTGATGGACCATTGGTTCCAGATGGAGACGATGGGTGGTCCAGCGGAGCCGATGCTGGAGGGCTATTCGTCGCTCAGTTTCGTCGCCGCTCACACCTCGACCATCAAGCTCGGTTTGTTGGTAACAGGTGTCACCTATCGCCACCCGGGTTTGTTGGCGAAGACGGTCACCACCCTCGACGTACTCTCGGGCGGTCGCGCCAAACTCGGGATTGGTGCGGCTTGGTACGAGCGCGAACACCTCGGTCTCGGCGTCGCGTTCCCACCGCTCACTGAACGGTTCGAACGCTTAGAGGAGGCTCTCCAGATTTGCCTGCAAATGTGGAGTGACGAGGAAGGGCCATACGACGGCAAGCACTACCAACTCGCGGAGACCATCTGTCGCCCGCGTCCCATCCAATCGCCGCACCCACCGATTCTGGTAGGAGGCTCAGGCGAGCAAAAGACACTGCGCCTCGTCGCGCAATATGGCGACGCGTGCAATCTCTTCGCGGTCGGCGGCGACGTCGTCGGTCACAAACTAAAAGTGCTCGAGCAGCACTGCGAAGACGTAGGGCGCGACCCCTCGACGATTGTGAAGACGATCCTGTCAGGGACCGGTGGTCCGACGATTGACGCAGATGCATTTCTGGCAGACATGAAGCCGTACGCCGCGCAAGGAATCGAGGAGGTCTCCGTCTCGGCCGTTGGAGATGACCCGGCCGGCTGGGTCGCCGCATTCACTGAGGCGGTCGTGCCTCGTCTCGCGGAGCTGTAACGTCCGCGTGTAGTTCCAAGAAGCTCCGCCGCGCACAAGTACCGATACCGCGGTTAGGGTCGCGTCCATGGATCTTGGACTGCGCGATGCGCGCGTAATTGTCACCGGTGGTACGCGCGGGATTGGGCTGGCGATAGCCCTGGCCTTCGCTGCGGAAGGCGCCCACGTTGCAGTCTGCGGTCGTACGGCCAGAGACGTGGAAGCCGCTGTTGCATCGATCGAAGCAGTTGGCGTGAAGAGTTTTGGCGCCGCCGTCGACGTGAGCAATGAATCCGCCTACGAGGCATTTCTTGCCGAGGCAACCGATGCCCTCGGCGGAGTTGACGTCTTCGTGGCAAACGCAAGTGCGCAAACTGCCACAAGTGATGAAGCCGGCTGGAAGACCTCGTTCGACGTGGACCTGATGCACACGGTTCGAGGTGTCGAAGCCTTGAAGCCTAAGTTGGCCGCGAGTGACCGAGCATCAATCGTGATGATTTCGACCATCTCGACGGTTTCGTCGTCGTCCCCACCGATGGCCTATGCGTACGGATCGATTAAGGCTGCGATCTCGTCGTACGCCGGCAAGCTAGCGCAGGAGGTCGGCAAGGACGGGATTCGAGTGAATGTGGTCTCTCCGGGACCGATTGAATTTCCTGGCGGCCAGTGGGAGCGCATGAAGGAGGCGATTCCGCCCGTCTACGAAGGTGCGCTCAAACTGTCCGCGATTGGGCGGATGGGCCGCCCCGAGGACATTGCTGACATCGTCGTTTTCCTCGGCAGCCCAAGAGCGTCATACATCACCGGAACCACTGTGCGCGCCGATGGCGGGACTCACAAAGGAGTCGACTGGTAGGTCGCTCATCGAGTCAGACGACCGGTCTGGAACTCTGTAGGTATGCCGAGCGTCGAGAGGGTGACCCTTGTGTGGTCGCCGCCAGCGGGGTCAATCCCGCAAATCCGGAGAGGGAACCGATGAAGTTCAGGTTGTTGGGAGTGACTTCGATCGTTGTTGTCACGCTCGCGGGCTGCGGCGGAAACGGTTTCGACACGGCGAAGGCGTCGGACACAATCAAGAGCGATCTCGGCAAGATCGTGTCCGAGGGCGGAAGCGTCGAAGTTGATTGCCCGAGCGACGTCGAGTACATCCAAAATGGCACATTTACCTGTCCCGGCAAGGTCAATGGATCCAATATTTCGTACAAGGTCAGCATGGGCGCCGCAGCCGACAAATTTACCTACGAGTTGTCTGATGCTGTGATCAACTTGGACAAAGCCAAAGCGCCAATTTTGAAGGTGTTCGCGCAGACAGCCCGCACCACCTGGATCATGGATTGTGGCTCCGGATCGAAGGAGACAAGGGTTGTCCCGGTGGGGGCCATTTTCGAATGTTCGGTCGTAGGCAAGTACAACGGTCGCGTGTTCAACGATGCGGTGCGGATCAAGATCATCGATTCAACTGGAAACATTGACTGGAAGCCCTTCGTCCCTTCAAAGGGCTTCACCCCTCGGGAGATTCTGCCGGAACCGTCGCCTTCCCCGTCGCCTGGATCAGTTGGGGATGTAACGCCAGGAAACGGTCCCTCAGATCAATTCATCACACCGGACTTGGTGACCCCGACTCCCTCGACTTCGAAGAAGTAGCTTCGGCCGAACCGGCGACGGTGAGTGCGTCGCGGATTGGGATCAGCCTCGTCAGCAGTCGCCCTCGCAGGACGTCGGCCTCTTCGACGAAAATACGTTGCGCAGCGACGTATTCGGCTCTCCCCGTGGATGTTTCGAGCGTGATGGCCTCATAGCCGAGCGTACGAAAATCGTACGGCGAGGCCCGCATGTCAACCGCTCGAATGCGGAGCGCGAGGTCAAAGCAATCAGCGACGAGATCGCTGTCGATCAGGGGTACGGCCATGAACGCCCACTTGTAGAGATCCATGTTGGCGTGCAGGCAACCACCCTGTTCACGTTCTACTTGGTCGGCGCGCGACAAGCTCTGCGTATTCAAGGGCAGCGCGGCGCGGGTGAAGAAACGAAAGGCATCGAAATGAGTGCAGCGCAGCCCCTGCGTGGTCACGACGTGGGCAATCTCCTCGGGACTCAACCGAAGCGGCCAATCCGAATGACGAAGTTGGTGGTCGTCGATGCGGTAGACCATCGCCCATTCATGCAGACCCAGGCAGCCGAATTGCGGTGTCCTGGCGCGGGTCGATTCGAGAATGCTGATTGCTTGCCTGACATCCGCCAGTCGTGAGTTGAACGTGCTTGGTTCGACTGTGACGAGACCATCGATCGTGACGTAGCCGCGCCACTCCAAGTAGGAACCGGCATCCCCTTGCAACCCGATTCCAAGGCCCGGATGCCAACGACGAAGCAGTGCGGGGCGAAACGAGTAGTAGTCGAACAAGAAGTCCTCGACCGGGTGCCGAAGGCCGCGAGCGCGGCGTTGAAGCCGAGGCGTGATCCATGCATCGACGCGTGAGTGGTGCGCATCGCGCTGCGCGTGCCAACTTGACTCATCGACAACTCGCAGCGACCGCGGCAATGGCGAGGCTACTTCGGCGATCGAGTGCATGAGCGAAGTCTGCCCGCGCAATCCTCGGCGTACGCTGCGGGAGTGATGTCGCCTCCCTCACCGCAAGATCACGGCTCGTCTCCCAAGTCCAAGCCGACATTGGATCTCGACTCGGTGGATCTAGACCCGAGTCAAACCTCCGACGACACCGACGCTGCGTGGGGCGAGTCGAGTACGACCGCCGATGACGTTCAGTGGTACCTCGACGAGAAACCGCCTCATCACGTCGATTGATGTGATCGGGCGGAGTCTGGGTCGAGATGCGATTGCGCCGCGGTCAGTTCTTCGCCCGCAGAGCGTCACGGATCTCGCGCAACAGGGTGACGTCTTCGGGTTCGGCCACCTCTTCGACGGCACCACGGCGTGCAGCCAGGGCGTTCATAGGAACGATGACAATGAAATAGATCGCGGCCGCAATCGCGATGAAATTGACGATGGCGGTCAACGCTAAGCCCGGCCTAAATGTCGCGTTGTTGATTGTGAATGCGAGAACGTCTGAGAAGTTGGGCCTACCAAAGATCGCCGCAACTACCGGCGTGATGAGACCGTCGACGATCGCAGTAATGACCAATCCGAATGAAACGCCGATGACAACAGCAACTGCGAGGTCAACCACATTGCCGCGCATGATGAAATCTTTGAAGCCCTTGAGCACCTGTTCCTCCAACGACTGCGAGATCGGACCCCCACGAGCGTCCGAATAGTGCCATAAGGGTGAGGTGTCGTCAGTGTGACCAAGAAGACTCGATGTTTTTGCCTAACGTCCCCGCACGACGATCGAGAGTTGTCCGCGCGCGCCGGCCGCGGCGAGTGCGCGGGCGGTTGTGAGCGTGGTAGCTAGCACGATCAAAGCCCCGGATTGACTCGAAACTGCCGCTGAACCAGTGGAACCGAATGGACCTCGGTTGGGATCGGTGCGTGTCTGGGGAATGCTCACGACGGTGGCGTCAATCGCCACCAGTGTTGCTGGAGCAGGAGATGCGTTGGCAACATCGAGTCCGCTCGTTGTTGCCAGGACGTCGACGTGGTCCCCTGGTTCAAGAAGTGCTACCGCGCCAGTGTCGGCGACGCGTACCGGGGTCGACAGAAGCCCCGCCTCTCCGGAATCGGCTGCACCATTGCGCGACAAAACGCGCGTACGCGTAAATACCTCGCCGGTTTGGATGCCAGCGGTGAGTATGTGATTGATCAAACCGGTCACGTCGGTCACGGCGTTGGGTGGCAGCGCAGAATTCTGAAGACTTCGTCGTTCTAGGTCGTCGTCTCGCAATGCAACACCGCTAGGCAAGTCTCGGGCAGCCACGAACACATCGGTTGTGGCGACCTCCGGCGGCGCAACCGCGTGCGCGAGGGCGATCATCGAAATTGTCGCCAGGCCAAAACTGAGTTTGCGGCGATGTCGGGCCATGGCTCGTTCGAACCGGTTCCATGGACTCAACGAGTCACGGTTGCTCGCTCGTCGCGAGAGTCCGCGTGATGGTCGGTCAGATGTCGGGCGAGATCCAAGCTCGGATTTCGGGCGTACTCGGATCGCAAACAGCACAACATCCCCCGGTGATAGGCGTAGAGCCCGGTCGATTCACGAGATCGAGACGATCATTCGAGGTCGTGATTGCGCTGACCGTAAGGGGATCAGGGCATCCGTATGTTCGTTGTCCACAGGTATGTCAACGAACCCGCACACTGAGCTGCTGTGAGCTCTGCGTTGAGTCGGTTAAGACGCCGACTTAGCGGGCGTCGATTTTGAGGTTGA
>JBBRLC010000050.1:0-7797 GCA_038231595.1 Candidatus Nanopelagicales bacterium
CAGGGCAGTCGTACGACCCGAGGTGGCGTGCCAACTCTGCCGGTGTCGACCTTGGACCACCTTTGGTGGTAGATGGGTGGGCCGCCGGATGGATCATGCCGGCGGGAAATGCGCGGACGGTTCAGATCAACTACGAGCCTGAACAGCAGGCGCGGATTGCGCTTGGGGCGTCAGGGGCAGCTTTAGTTGTCGCACTGTTTCTACTGAGCGCGCCAGTACCAACCCATCGCCGATTCGATCAAACCGGCCGATATTTGCCGGCAGGTTCGTTCTCATCTGATTCCTCGCAACGCGGCGAGGGAACCGCTCATGATCCGTCAGCGCTCACCTCCACGTTTCGTCGGATTCTTCCGTGGGCTTTCGTCGTGACCTTGTCCTGGGTTCTCGCAGGTATCGTCGGAGCGGTGGCCGCACTCGCAGTTGTGGCGTGGCACGTCGTCCGCTCGCCTCGGCTGACTCGGTTGATGTGGACTGGCGTGGGAGCTCTCGCGTTGATGCCCATTGCATTCATCCTCGGCAACGCTGGGCGTTTCGGGGAAGTGACTCGAGAGTTGGTGACGCTCAATCCGTTGCCGACGGTGTGCGGAATAACCGGCTTGGTGCTTCTGTGCGTGGGTGTCGCGCGTCAAGATGGCCTCCTTCCTAATCTGCGATCGTCGACTACGGGGGAAGGTGATCAAGATGTCCAGCGATGAGAAGTCGATGGCTCAGTCATCGCTGCCATCAGTGTCCATCATCTTGCCGACACGCAACGCCGCGCGAACCCTCGAGGCCTGTCTTCGGTCGTTGGTTGAGCAAGATCACCCCAACGTCGATGTCATCGTGATCGACAACAGCAGTGACGATGGGACAGTGCAAATCGCGTCGCTGTTCGCCGATCAGGTGCTCACCGGCGGGCCGGAACGAAGTTCGCAGCGAAACGCAGGAGTCCGTGCATCCACGGGTGATTTCATCATGTGGATCGATGCCGACATGATCCTGCCGCCAGACACAGTTCGACTCGCCGTCGAAACCGCCGTCGCAACCGGCGCAGAGGCCGTCTCGGTACCGGAAGTTAGTGTCGGCCCGGGATTCTGGACAGCGTGCCGAGCACTGGAACGCACCTGCTATCTCGACGATCCCGCGCTCTACTACCCCCGGCTCATCGACCGAGCGTTGTTCGACCAATTGGGTGGTTTTGATGAATCGATGGCTGGTCCCGAAGACGTGGACCTGCGTCGACGGATGAACGCCGCCGACGTACGCCTCGCCCATTGCGCCAAGGTGCACATTCTTCACGACGAAGGCCGGCTCACTCTCCCGAGCATCATTCGTAAGCGCGTCTACTACGGGCGGAGCCTGCCTGCCTTTGCCGCGGCGAATCCGGAAGCGTTGAAATCACAAGGCGCCGATACCGCGAAGTCCTTTGTCCGCCACCGTCGACGCCTCGCTCGTCATCCGGTTTTGACTGGCGGAATCGTGATCATGCGTGCATCGGAAGCGGGCGCCTACGCCGTTGGCTATTGGAAGGGCCGAGGGGGAATGTCGCCATGAGTGAGGCGACTATCGATCACGCACACAACCAGGAGAAAGCTCGACTCGACCTGTTGTGGGTGTCACTGGCGGATCAGAGAGCCGGTCGCGAAATGTCTTGGCTGACAACGGATCCACGCAATTCGGTGTCCGCCGTGGGGACAACACGTATCCCGCCACCCGCGACGTGGATTCCTGGTCACGTCAACCGCCCCGTCAAGCGTTTCGTCGAAGCGGGTGCTCTGGCGTGGTACGACGACACCTCCACATGGCCCACGGACGTGGATCTCGTGGGTTCGCTCGAACCGATCTCACTGGTGACCGGGCAGGTATCCCGTTGGGCGACCAAGTATCACGTGCCGCAGTTTGTTGTCACGTGGGAGAACGACGCCTGGCAACCCCTCTATCGATTGCCGCCATATCGACAAGCTCTGCGCGAGACTCTCGAGAGCGCTGACCTCTTCGTCTGTCCCATCCGCGCGTCCGCAGATCACCTACGCACTCTCGGAGTGGAGCCATCCCGAATCGCAGTTGTACCACCAGGTGTGGATCTCGAGTTGTTCACTCCCGCTGCGCACCCCGTCACTGAACCCGTGATCGTCTTCGCATCACCGCTGGCCAAGAACAAGGGAATCGACCGCATCTTGGCTGCGTTACCCGCGGTCAAGGCGGCTATACCCGATGTGCAACTTCGCGTCATGGGTCAAGGGCCTTTAGAACCGGCGCTTGCGAAGGCTCGAGCGTTGGGGTTGCCCGTCGAATACTGCGGTTTCGGTGGCCCAGAAGATGTCGCCTCGTTTCTCCGGACGGGCGCGGTCTTCTGTACGGCCCCCCGCCCCACGTGGAAATGGAACGAGCAATTCGGATTGGCCTACTTGGAGGCCATGGCGACGGGACTCCCGGTCGTGACCACGCGTTGCGGCACGAACCACGAAGCCGTACGTCCGCCGAATGCGCTCGTGGGCGACGATGTCGACGAGGTCGCCGACGGACTCATAACATTTCTTCGAGACGCGGAACGACGCGTGCGTGTTGGGGAGGCAAATCGCGCCCTCGTGCTTCGCGATCACGACATCCTGACGCAATCTGCCCACCTGAGCCGCGCGCTCGCGCGCGTGGTTGCATCGTGACGGGAGTTTCAAACATGTTGATGGTGGGTCTCACGGGGGCGATTGGTTCGGGCAAGAGCCTCGTCTCATCCCGACTGGCAGCGCTCGGCGCCGTTGTGATCGATGCAGATCTGATAGCGCGAGCCGTTGTTGAACCGGGTGAGCCAGCGCTCGATGAAATCGTTGAGCGGTTCGGTGATCGAGTCCTCAAATCCGACGGCACCCTGGACCGGCAGGAGTTGTCTCGGATCGTCTTCGCCGACTCGGATGAACTCGAAGCTCTCAATGTCATCGTTCATCCACGAATTGCAGCGAAGTCGGCTGCGCTTACCAAGACTGCACCTGAGGATTCCGTCGTGGTCTACGACGTACCACTCCTTGTCGAAAACGATTTGGCTTCGCGGTACGACATCGTGGTCGTGGTTGACAGCCCCGACGAGTTGCGTCTCAACCGACTCATGCAAATGCGCGGGATGACTGAGGCGGACGCTCGTGCGCGAATGGATGTGCAGGCGAACCGGGAGGAGCGTCTGCTGGCCGCCGACTTCGTGATTAAGAACGATGGAAGCCTGGGAAGACTGAATGCTCAGATCGATTCAGTATGGAACGATCTGGTCACGGCCGAAAGCTCGAGCCGTTAGGTCGATGAGGCGGCTAGAGTGCCGCCCATGCCCTTCGCAGAACGACGTGTAGTAGTCACTGGCGGGGCGGGATTTCTCGGATCGCACCTATGCGATCGCTTGGTGGACGCCGGTCACGACGTGTTATGTGTTGACAATTTTTCGACCGGACGACGCACCAACGTGGTGCATCTACTCGACGCACCAAACTTTGAACTGATGCGCCATGACGTGACGTTCCCGCTTTACGTCGAAGTCGATGAGATCTATCACCTCGCCTGCCCCGCGTCTCCGGTTCACTATCAGCGCGACCCCGTACAAACGACGAAAACTGCAGTGCACGGATCAATCAACATGTTGGGCTTGGCGAAACGTACCGGCGCGCGAATTCTGTTGGCGTCGACGTCCGAGGTCTATGGCGATCCGGAGGTCCATCCGCAGACCGAGGACTACTGGGGTCGGGTGAATCCGATCGGGCCGCGATCGTGTTATGACGAGGGTAAGCGAGCTGCGGAGACCCTCTTTTTCGACTATCGGCGTCAGCACAAACTGTCGATCAAGGTCGCGCGCATCTTCAATACGTACGGCCCACGCATGCATCCGAACGACGGGCGCGTGGTCAGCAATTTCCTACTCCAAGCGATGCGCGGCGAACCGATCACCATTTTCGGTGATGGCCAGCAGAGCCGATCGTTTTGCTATGTCGATGACCTCCTCGACGGCTTGCTCGCATTGATGGAGACGCCTGAGGAGATCACTGGACCGATCAATTTGGGCAATCCCGATGAGTTCACCGTGACTCAACTCGCGGAGATGGCCATCTCAGTGGCCAAGTCCGAGTCGACCCTCGAGTACCACGAACTTCCCCAGGACGATCCGCGACAACGCTGCCCGGACATCACTCGGGCTCGCGACACCTTGGGCTGGGTACCCACAGTCGATCTTGCCGAGGGCCTTCGGCGAACTGCCACCTACTTCACCGACGTCGGTGCCGTTCATGGGTCGTGGTTGGGCTAGGCAATTCGCTTTGGCTGGCAGTGTCAGCGCGACGACGTAGCGTGGACCCATGCGCCCCATCTCTGACATCGTTCGCACCGATGCGCTGTTCACCGTCAAGGCTGATTTTGAGCCATCCGGCGACCAGCCTGCCGCCATCGAGGAACTCGTAAAACGGATCGAAGGTGGCGCCACCGACGTCGTTCTCCTCGGAGCCACCGGAACCGGCAAGTCAGCGACGACGGCGTGGTTGGTCGAAAGGTTGCAACGTCCCACCTTGGTGATGGCTCCCAACAAGACACTCGCAGCCCAGTTAGCAAACGAATTCCGCGAACTGCTGCCGGACGCCGCCGTCGAATACTTCGTGTCCTACTACGACTACTACCAGCCCGAGGCGTACATCGCCCAGACAGACACTTATATCGAAAAGGATTCATCAGTCAACGAAGAAGTCGAGCGGCTCCGCCACTCGGCGACTAATTCGTTGCTGACGCGACGCGACGTCATCGTTGTCGCGAGTGTGTCGTGCATCTACGGACTCGGTACGCCGCAGGAATACGTCGATCGCATGGTTCGACTCAGCGTCGGAGAAACACGTGTGCGCGACCAACTGTTGCGGCAGTTGGTTCAGAATCAATACACCCGAAATGACATGGCATTCACGCGCGGGACTTTCCGCGTCCGCGGCGACACAATCGAAATTTTCCCGGTCTACGAACAGCATCCGTTGCGGGTGGAAATGTTTGGCGACGAGATTGAGCGCTTGATGACGCTGCATCCGGTCACGGGTGAGGTGCTCAGCGAAGATGAGCACGTGTACATCTTCCCTGCGACGCACTACGTCGCCGGCCCCGAGCGAATGGAACGCGCGATTGGTTCGATCGAGAGTGAACTCGAGGATCGGCTCAGCGAATTCGAACGGCAGGGAAAGTTGTTGGAGGCGCAACGCCTTCGGATGCGTACTTCGTATGACATCGAGATGATGCGCCAGGTGGGTTTCTGTTCGGGGATTGAGAACTACTCACGACACATCGACGGTCGTGGTTCGGGGACGCCGCCGCACTGCTTGCTGGACTATTTCCCTGAGGACTTCCTTCTGGTCATCGACGAATCGCACGTCACAGTGCCGCAGATCGGGGGGATGTACGAGGGGGATATGAGTCGTAAGCGCCAACTTGTCGATCACGGTTTCCGGCTTCCCAGTGCGATGGACAACAGACCGCTGCGCTGGGAGGAATTCCTTGAGCGCATCGGCCAGACCGTCTACTTGTCGGCGACGCCGGGGCCGTACGAATTGGCAAAAGTCGGCGGAGATGTCGTTGAACAAGTCATCCGACCCACCGGGCTCGTCGATCCAGAGATTGTGGTCAAGCCAACCCGGGGCCAAATTGACGACCTGATCAGCGAAATTCGGTTGCGTACCGATATCAACGAACGGGTCCTGGTGACGACGTTGACCAAGAAGATGGCTGAGGACCTCACCGACTATTTGCTTGAACAAGGGATTCGCGTTCGGTATCTACATTCTGAGGTCGACACCTTGCGACGCATCGAGTTGCTGAGGGAACTCAGGCTGGGGGAGTACGACGTGCTGGTGGGGATCAACCTCTTGCGCGAGGGTCTCGACCTTCCGGAAGTGTCACTCGTGTCCATTCTCGATGCGGACAAAGAGGGATTCCTGCGCTCTCAACGATCTCTCATCCAGACAATCGGTCGCGCCGCACGCAACGTATCCGGGCAAGTGCACATGTATGCCGACACCATCACGGATTCGATGAGTGCCGCGATTGATGAGACACGCCGGCGCCGAGACAAGCAGATCGAATACAACAAGGAGCGCGGTGTCGATCCACAACCGTTGCGAAAGCGCATTGCGGATATCACTGACCTGATTGCGCGCGAGGATGCTGACACCGAAGAACTTTTGGGTGGCTCCGGACGGTCTCGTTCTCGCGGGAAGTCCCCCGTACGTGGAATGGGTTCGCGTTCCGCCACTGGTGCGCATTCACGCGAACTCGTGGGGATTCCGGGCCGAGATCTTGCCGACTTGATCGAATCCCTGACCGAGCAAATGCACACGGCCGCAGCGGAGTTGCAATTCGAAATTGCGGCTCGTATTCGCGACGAGTTGGGCGACCTCAAACGTGAGTTACGCAACATGCAGACGGCCGGCCACGCGTAGCCGTCTGCGGCCTCCGGGTTGACGTGACAAGATCGGAGGAAACGTCGCTGGCTGATTGCCGGCGTACTCACTGTTTCAATCACTGACAGTTTCACTGAGATCGGGAGGACCCGTCGTGGATGTGCCCGGTTGGCTCTGGGCTGCCACAATCGCAGGCATCGCCCTGGTCGTCGTGTGTGATCTGGTCTTGGTGGACACCAAGGAGCATGCGTTCACTACCAAAGAGGCGACGGGGTGGGTGCTCTTTTACTTAGCGAGCGCCGGAGCCTTCGCCGTATTTATCGGCGTCCACTTTGGATCGACCTACGCCGGCCAATTCGTGGCTGGGTACCTCACTGAGTACAGCTTGAGCGTTGATAACTTGTTCATCTTCCTCGTGATCATGTCGTCATTCGCCGTACCGGAGATTTACCGACACCGTGTGCTACTCGTCGGCGTCGTCATCGCCCTGATTCTGCGAGGGATTCTGATTGCCGTAGGGGCGGCAGCTATTCAGCGCTTTGCGGTGACGTTCTTCGCTTTCGGCGGCTTCCTCCTCTGGACAGCGTGGAGCGTCGCGCGGTCAGGTGGCGAGCACGAGGATGCCGGCAACAACATGATCGTGCGCTTGGCCGAACGTTTCCTTCCCACCACACGGGAGTATCACGGACACAAGTTGACGGTTCGCATCGACGGTCAACGGCTGGTGACGCCAATGGCCTTGGTGATGTTGTCGATCGGTACGACTGACCTGCTATTTGCCTTGGACTCGATCCCCGCCGTCTACGGACTCACCCGGGAGCCATACCTCGTCTTTGCCGCGAACGCATTCGCGTTGATGGGGTTGCGGCAACTGTTCTTCCTGCTCCACGGGCTGATGGGTCGATTGATCTACCTGTCCCAGGGACTCGCGTTGATCCTGGCATTCATCGGAGTCAAATTGATTCTAGAGGCGCTGGGGGAGACGACCGACGTTGATGTTCCGCACATCTCGATTGCCTTGTCATTGAGCATCATCATCGGAATTCTGGGGTTGACGGCGATCATCAGCTTGGCCGCCGTACGGCGCAATCCAGAGTTGGCGCGAACGAGCCCGGAATCACGAGCCGAAACGAGAGCCGTCGGTAAGACCGCCGCAGAACTCGCTTACCTCCGCGACCTAGAACACAACCGGCCCCACAACCACGAGCCCCCTCCCTAACCCCTTCGTTTCTTTCTTCCATGAATGTGGCACCTGCTCAAACCTATTGAACTTTCTCAGCATTCATGTCGGCTTTCAGGTGCACCGATTCGGTGTTGTTGGTACGCCCCAACGGCGACTCAGGAACCACGACGTTTTCCACAACTGTCGATCCCGGAAAGTTGTTGGGACACAACAGGAATTAGTGGTGCAATGGGC
>JBBRLC010000051.1:0-7769 GCA_038231595.1 Candidatus Nanopelagicales bacterium
AAGGAGGTCGGATCGCCTTCGTACGAGGAGACGGGCGATTAGGCTATCGCGATCCCCATGGAGGGAAAGCGGGGGAGGGGCTGGGGTTAGCGGTAGGCGCGGGAGCGGTAGGCGGGGTCTGGGCCGAGGATTCGTTCGGCTGCGAGGCGCCCGGAGATCAACACCATCGGTACGCCGACACCGGGCTGAGTGCCCGAGCCTGCGAAGACGACGTTGGCGCCCCAACGGTTACCCGGGCGGAAAGGTCCGGTCTGGCTAAACGAGTGGGCGCTGGCGAATGGGGCGCCAGCTTCCATGCCGCGGGCCTGCCAATCCAGGGGCGTGATGATCGATTCGACCTCGATGGCGTCACCGAAACCGACGTACCCGCGATCCTCCAGGACGCGTACGACCTCGTCGCGGTACCTCGGCCCGACCTCGATCCAATCGATATCGGCGGAGAGATTCGGGGTAGGGGCGAGCACGTAGTAGGTCTGACGACCGTCCGGGGCGAGCGATGGATCAGTGTGCGTGGGGTTTGTGACCAAGATGCTGGGGTCGCTCATCAAACGCTTTTCATCGATGAGTTCGCGGAACACTTGATCCCACGCGTGACCGAAGTGAATGTTGTGGTGCACGGTCTTGGTGTAAGCCGCCGAAGAGCCGGCCAAGAGCAGGAAGCACGACGGCGAGTACGTCAACCGCGTAACCGAACGAGGCTCGAGTCCCAACAAGTCGCGATAAGCGACAGGCAGGTCCGGGGTCAGAACCACGACGTCCGCGGCGATTCGTTCACCCGTCGACGTGATCACGGCCGTGGCTCGATCACCGACCGTTTCGACGCGTGCCACATCGGTCCCGTATCGAATGTCGACCCCATGCTTGGCGGCAGCGTCGGCCATTGCTCGTGGTACGGCGTTCATGCCGCCGCGTGGAAAGAAGACTCCCGAGACTGAGTCCATGTAGGAAATAACGGCGTACAACGCGAGTGCGTCTTGGGGGGCGAGTCCGGCGTACATCGCTTGAAAGGAGAAAAGTCGTTGCGTGCGTGGGTCTTTGAGGTACTGCTCCACTTTGGGCGCGAGTCTGCGGAAGCCCCCAATTGCGGCAAGTCGGGCCAAGTCGGGCCGTACGAGGGATAGCGGCGAGTCGATGTTGCGGTCGATGAAGGTGCGCATTTCCTGTTGGTAAAGAGTTGCCACGAAATCTACGTAGCGTCGGTAGCCCGCCGCCTCGTCGACGCCGCAGACCGTTTCGATTTCGGTGGCCATCGCGTCGACATTGCAATGAACATCGAGAGTCGAACCGTCGGGGTAGAACGCGCGATAAGCGGGATCGAGAGGCAGCAGATCGAGCCAGTCGGTCATCGCTTCGCCCACACAGTCGAAGGCGTCGGCGATCAGGTCGGGCATGGTCAGCACCGTGGGGCCGTTGTCGATGCGATAGCCGTCCTGCGCCCAAACCCCCGCGCGCCCACCGGGAATTTCTTCGCGCTCAATCAGTGTGACCTGTCGTCCCGCGCCGACGAGTCGCAGCGCGGCTGACAAGCCACTCAGCCCGGCACCCACGATCACGATGTGATCCGTTGGACCACGTACGGTTTTTCGGCTCATCGTGGGGGCAACGGGGTTGTTATGGCAGGTGTCATGGATTCGCTCGCTTAGTTGGCACTACACCGCGCGCGATGTCGCTGCGACGGCCAGACCGGACAAGACGTTCGAGGCCACCGCGTCGATGGTCATGGTTCCCAGTGACCCAAGCGATTCATCGAGACGCGATGCGATCAGGTCTTCGGCGTACCCCAGTGCGCCCGTGTCGCCGATGATCTCGCGCAAGGTGGCGACACCGTCAGCTGCTAAGGCGGGGTCGCCGAGGTAGCGGCGAATCGTCGCCTCTTGAACCGGCGTCGCGCGCTCGACCGCGATCGCGATCAACACGGTGCGTTTACCTTCGCGGAGATCATCACCCGCGGGCTTGCCGGTTTCCGACGGGTCGCCGAAGACACCGAGTACGTCATCGCGGAGTTGGAAGGCCTCACCGAGCGGAAGCCCGTACGCCGAGAGCGCGGCTAGCGTTGTAGCGTCGGCGCCCGCCAATGTCGCACCGAGGTGAAGTGGGCGTTCGATCGTGTACTTGGCGGACTTGTAGCGCACGACTTGCAGTGCGCGATCAACGGATCCCCCGCCGCGCGCTTGTTCGAGCAGGTCGAGGTATTGGCCCGCCATCAACTCGGTGCGCATGTCGTCGTAGATGGGTTTTGCCCGCGCAAGAGCGTCAGCAGGAAGGCCACTGCTGAGCAGTAGTTCGTCGGCCCAGGAAAGGCAGAGATCGCCCAGCAGGATGGCTGACCCGAGGCCGAAGGCTTCGGCTGATCCGTGCCATTCGTTTTCGCGGTGCAGGGTCGCGAAACGGCGGTGGGCGGCGGGCATTCCACGTCGGGTGTCACTGGCATCCATGACGTCGTCGTGAATGAGGGCACACGCCTGCAGGAACTCGAGCGAAGCAGCGGCTGCCATCGCCTTGTCGTCGTCGGGTCCGCCAGCCGCGCGCCACGCCCAGTAGGCGAAGGCCGGACGAAGCCGCTTGCCCCCGGTGAGCAACGCGGTGATCGCATCGGTGAGCGGAGTCAAGTCCGGGCTGATGCGGTCGAGTGTCGGAGTGTGGGTCGTTAAGAACTCGTCGAGGACCTTCTGGACTCGAGCCCTCAGGTCCTCGGTGTCTAGGGGGGAGCGCACCGGTTCGGCGTACGACATGCTGGTTAGCGTATTGCCGAATCAGCTCCCGAGCATGCCGAGCCGGCCCGACTGCACCGCCTCACCAGTCAACGCAGCGAGTGCCACTGCACTGGTTCACCGGTGAACGGAGCGCGTTCAGTAGCCTGACGCTGTGACAACCGGTGACGTTGGCGGGAACTCGGTTCGCACGATTGCGGAGGTATTGGCGCAGAGTGGTCGATCCTTTTCGTTCGAATTCTTTCCGCCCAAGACCGATGAGGGCGAGATCGCGCTGTGGAACGCCATCCGCGACCTCGAGCCGCTGAATCCCACGTTTGCGTCGGTGACGTACGGAGCCGGCGGATCGACGCGTGCCCGCACGATGCGATTGACCAGCCGTATTCAGAGCGAGACATCGATCATGCCGATGGCCCACCTCACCTGCGTAGGTGCGGCCGTCGGGGAACTTGAAATCACGATCGAGGCATACGAAGCGTTCGGCGTACGGAACTTGCTGGCGTTGCGAGGCGATCCGCCGACCGGCGTGGGTACCGAATGGGTCGCGCCTGAGGGTGGGTTAGTGCATGCCGACGATTTAGTGCGACTGGTCACCGCGAACAGTGACATTTGCGTGGGTGTGGCGGCTTTCCCGGAGGGCCACCCGGAGGCGCCGTCACTCGATCACGATGCGAAGGTGCTGGCCGCCAAACAAGACGCAGGCGCGCAATTCGCGATCACGCAATTCTTCTTCCGCGCGGAGGACTACTTCACCCTGATCGAGCGCGCCTCGCGCGACGGCGTTGACATGCCGATCATTCCGGGCATTATGCCGGTCACGAGCCTCGCTCAGATCGAACGTTTTGCGGTCTTGTCCGGCGCCGCATTTCCGCGCGAACTCGCCGCTCAGTTCGAAGCACTCGGCGACGATGCCGACGGTGTGCGAGCACTGGGTGTTGAACTTGGTACCCACTTGGCAGCCAAACTACTCACGGGTGGGGCGCCGGGATTGCACTTCTATACGCTGAACCGATCAACGGCCACTCGCGATATTTACTTGGGTCTCGGGCTCGGCCCGCAACTGCGCGCAAATGTCGGCGAGTCGATGACGTGACGCGCGTGACCCTGTCGCGTCAGGACTACCTAGTTCGCTGGTCGGCCCTTCATGATGGATACGACCCTGCGCATTCGCGTTGGGTGAGCGGCTGGCTCGCGACGTCATACACCGCGGCCACCCCCTTCGTACGTTTGCGCATCCCGCCGGATGTGGTCACGGTGATCGGTGGACTCCTTGCGGCAGTGGCGATCTGGCCGGCATCCCGCGGTGGGCATTGGCCCCTAGTGGCCGCGGTCGTCGTCGGCGTGAGTGGACTCTTCGACGGTCTCGATGGTGCGGTGGCCGTGATCAGCGATCGCGTCACGCTCTGGGGTGCGATGCTCGATTCGGTGGTTGATCGGCTTGGCGAAATCGCGATGCTGATCGCACTATGGATCGCAGGAGCACCGGCCTGGACGTGCATCGCGGCCGGCGTCGCGTCGTGGACATTGGAGTACGCACGAGCGCGCGCGGCCGCGGTGGGTCTGGGTGATGGCGCGGTCATCACGGTCGGAGAACGGCCGACCCGGATCGCGATCGCGGCGATGTTCTTACTCGCCGCAGGCGTCTATCTCGAATCGTCGTCGACGTGGCTCGCGGTAGGGGCGTACGCCTGGCTTGCATCTGCAGTGGTGGGTCTGACGCAAATTCTTTGGGTCCTTCGACGAAGTTCCACGCACCCCCAAACAGGTGGGTCGTAGATCGCACCGGGTTCGGCTACGGGCTGGGTCCTGGTGGTGTGTTGTAGGTGTGGCCGGTGGGGCTGGTCCAGGTGGCTGTTCCGTCGGGGTGGGATTTCAGGGTCCAGAGTCCGAGGGTTTTGAGTCGGTGGTGGCGTCGGCAGAGTGATCCGCAGTTCGCGGAACTGGTCGCGCCGCCTTGTTCGCTGTGCTCGCCAGGCGGGCGGCCTCGCTGGTTGTCGTTTGCTTGGAACGGTTCGGCGTGGTCGATGTCGTTGCGCACGGCGGGTTGGCGGCAGCCGGGATGCCGACAGGTCTGGTCGCGGTTGATGATGTAGTCGCGTAGCTTCGCTGGTGGTGTGTAGGTGGTGGTGCCGTAGTCCAGCAGGTGCCCGTCGACGGGGTCGGTCACCAAACGTCGCCACCGCGCATCACCGGCGAGCTCGCGGGCCACCGACACGGGGATGGGTCCGTAACCGACCAGTTCGGCGACTCCGTCGTGGCGCAGGCCGAGCAGGGTAGGCAAATCCATCTGGACTTGTAACTCCACCCGACGACCCTGCGACGTGGTGGTGTTGGGGTCGGTCAGGAACCGGGTCGCTAACTCCAGCAACGCGTCCGCACGGCGGGCATCCACGCCGAGTTTCACCTCATAGGCAAGAACGGGGTCGACACTGGTCGGGTCGTTCGCGTCGGTGGGGTTGGTCGGATCGGTTGAACCGGTCGGGTCGGTGGGGTGGACTAGCGCAGGGGTGCGTCGGGCGATCAGGTTGATCGCGTTCCACACCGTCAACGCGTCCGGCGCGGGCAGTTCGGCGTAGAGGGCGGCCATGCCATGGGGTAGTTCCCAGAACTGCACCTTGCGTCGCGTACACGCCTGCGCGTGGGCGTCTTCCACTGTGACTGGTGCGAGGCGGTGGACCGCGCGGCGGATCGTGGACCGCCACCTACCCAACGTCTGCTCGGCGGCCTTGGACACGACGCGCTCACAGACCGCGGACGCATCCTCGTCGGACAGGTCGACGGTTTCGGCTACGAGGGTCCGTAAATGCAGATACGAACACTGCCCCGCCGCAAGCGCGTCGGCTGCGACGGCTAGTCGCGTGTGGCACGCCCGCGCCACATCGATGCGTCCTTGGGCTGCCGGGCCGGACAGCGTCAACGCGGCGGCGACTTCTTCCCGCACCCAATCATCGACCTCGACCGGCTGGTCCCCGGCCACGGCCCGCAACGCCGACAGGCCTTGGGCCTCAACCCACCCGCGGGCCCCTTCCCACGCCTGCAACACCCGAACCCGATCAAACCCATCCAACGTCTCCGGGTTGAGGTCGCGGAGCCGGGTCATCAACTCGGGGCTCGGACCCCGATCGAGCAACTCGTCCAACGCCGATCGTCGACAGTCAACAGACTCTTGAGGTCTGCTTCGTGCGTCAGACGCGTCGACGCGGTGACTTGTTGAGTCACGTGTCGACGAGTGCGTCGGCGTTTCGGTCATGGCATGAACCTAAGGGCCACCACTGACACAAACCGACTCCACCAAAACGGGCCATAGAACTGTGGAAAACGCTGTGGCACAGGCACTCTGTGGATAACAAGATGCCGTCAGAGCATCCAAACAATGTGTCTCGATTGCTCCCGGAATGAGTGTCCCGCGTCAAGCTTCTTGGACACTTTGGCGTCGATTTGGGTGCTGGTCGAGTGCCTTGATGTAGGTCTGCGCCAGCGGGTTTGGCCGAGATTTTCGTGGCGGCGGATGCGGATGTGGTTGTGGAGGTCGGAGCAGGCCCCGACGTGTTCGGTGAAGTATCACCATCGGTGAGTCCGTGTCGGCAAAGCAATCAGTGCTGGCGCGACGAGGTCCTCCAGGCAAGCACGGGACGCCAGGGAACGGGTCCGAGTTGCTTAGGCGCGGCCGATCAGGGTCGCGACGATTTCGGCGGAAAGCCCCACCAGCGGAAGGCCACCGCCGGGGTGGGCCGACCCACCGACGAGGTAGAGCCCGGGGAACGGTGATTGGTTAGCGGGCCGGAGGAACGCCGCGCGCGCGCCGTTGCTGCTGGTTCCATAAATCGCGCCGCCGGGTGAGCGCGTCTCGCGCTCAAGGTCGGCCGGCGTACGGATCTCTGACCACAAGATCCGATCGCGCAGATCGACACCTCGCCGCGCAAGTACCTCCAAGACGTGCTTGCCGTACGCCGCGCCGACTCCGGGGGCGGACCAATCGACGACGCCTGTCTCGCCCCGATTCGCTTCGCCGGTGGAGCCGCCCGAAGTGCGCGCCGCGTGTCTCGGGGCATTGACGAGAACGAACCACGACTCGTGATCGCCGTCGGGTCGCATCGACGGATCGTCCGGCACGCAGGCATAAATCGTGGGGTCATCGACGGGTCGCGCCGCGGCCCCGAAGATCGAGTCGAACTCGGCGTCGTAATCCGCCGGGAACCACACATTGTGATGCCGGATCCCAGGGGTATGACCGTGGACAGCGAGCAGCATGACAAACCCGGACAACGAAGGTGTCGCCCGTTCTAAGGCGCGACGCGGTTTGCGCGCAACTGAGTCGGCAACGAGGTCCCCATACAAATGTGCGGCATCAGCGTCAGAGACGACGATGTCTGCTGACAAGCGCTCACCGTCGATGAGTTCGACGCCGCTGATTCGACCTGCATCAACGACAACACGTGTCACGTCACACCCGAATCGCACGTCGACACCGCGCTCGACACAACGTCGAAGGAGTGCGTCGGACAAGGTATGGAGTCCGCCTCCCAAGTGCCACGCGCCGAAGGTCTGTTCGACGTAGGGAATTGTGGCGAGAACCGCGGGGGCTAGACGCGGATCGGAACCGGCGTACGTGGCGTAGCGGTCCAGCAAGGTGACTAATCGAGGATCTGAGAAGTGATCATTCCCCAACTGTCGCAACGACTTCCAGGGAGCGACCGTGCGAAGATCTCCCACCCGCCAGGCCATCGGTGCCAATGTGCGCGCGCCGCGAAGTGGTGACTCAAGGAATGGGCGTCGAGTGATATCCCACATTCGTCGAGCCCGCGCCATCAACGACCGCCACTCTCGCGACGCGTTGCCCCCGAGTTGATCGCCTAGCGCGTCGGCAGAACGGGCCGAGTCCACTCCAGGCAAATCCACGGCGCTGCCATCGGCAAAGTGGTAGCCGAATCCGATATCGATCGGTTGAAGTTCAACGTTGTCTTCGAGTGCTGAACCCGTCTTCAGAAAGAGATCGCGATATACCGCAGGCAAGGTGAACAGACTCGGCCCGGTATCGAAGATGAAACCGTCGCGCGC
>JBBRLC010000052.1:0-7687 GCA_038231595.1 Candidatus Nanopelagicales bacterium
GACTTGTGGGTGTGAGCGTCGATGAGGACGGTCGACAGGCGTACCGGTTGGCCTTACAAACCCGAGAGCAGCACATCCGCAGGGAAAGGGCAACGAGCAACATCTGCACGGCCCAGGTGCTGCTTGCCGTCATCTCGGCGATGTACGCGTCGTATCACGGCCCAGAGGGACTGCGAAATATTGCCCGTCGCACCCATCGATATGCGGCGGTTCTTGCAGCCGGACTGGACACTCTCGGCGTCGAGATCGACGGCGACGCCTATTTCGACACCGTTCGGGCCCATGTCCCCGGTCGGGCGACAGCAGTCACCGCGGCCGCGGAACGCAGCGGAATCAACCTTCGCCTCGTCGATGACAACACTGTCGGAATCAGTACCGACGAGACCACGACGCGTGGGCACATCGAGTCGGTGTGGGCCGCGTTTGCCGAAGTGCTCCCGGCACCAGAGCTCCCCGATGTGGACGCGATCGATGCAACCGCGGCCAGTGCCCTGCCCATCGAATTGTTGCGTGCCAGCGATTTCCTCACCCATCCGGCTTTCCGCACCCACCACAGCGAAACCGAGATGCTGCGCTACCTGCGTACCTTGTCGGACAAGGACCTGGCACTTGACCGCGCAATGATTCCCTTGGGTTCGTGCACGATGAAGCTCAATGCCACCACCGAGATGGAACCCATCACGTGGCCCGAGTTCGCCGGCGTTCACCCGTTCGCGCCGGAGCATCAAACTCAGGGATATCGCCGCTTGATCCGGGAACTCGAATCATGGCTCTGTGAAGTGACTGGGTACGACGCGGTGTCGCTGCAGCCCAATGCCGGCTCGCAGGGTGAATTTGCTGGGTTACTCGCCATCCGTGCATACCTGCGTGATCAGGGCCAGGGAGATCGGGATGTCTGCCTAATCCCGTCCAGCGCGCACGGGACGAACGCAGCGAGTGCGGTGATGGCTGGTCTCCGCGTTGTCGTCGTTGCTTGTGACGACCAGGGCAACATTGATCTCGACGATCTGCGCGCGAAAATCGATTCGCACTCAGATCGTCTCGCCGCCGTGATGATCACCTACCCCTCCACCCACGGTGTGTTCGAAGAAACCGTGGTTGAGGTGTGCGGGCTCGTCCACGAGGCCGGTGGTCAGGTCTACGTCGACGGTGCAAATCTCAATGCCCTGTTGGGCGTCGCAAAGCCGGGGAAATTCGGCGCCGACGTGTCGCATCTCAATCTGCACAAAACGTTCTGCATCCCACACGGTGGCGGCGGTCCGGGGATCGGCCCAGTGGCGGTTCGCTCGCACCTCGCGCCGTACCTCCCTAGTCATCCGGCCCTCGGCAATGCGTCACATGAGTCGACCGCGAGCCGAGTTGGTCCCGTGAGCGGGGCGCCGTGGGGGAGTGCCGGCATCTTGCCGATTCCCTGGGCTTACCTGCGGATGATGGGTCCAGATGGACTGCTCCGAGCAACCGAGATCGCGATCTTGTCGGCAAACTACATCGCTCGGCGCCTCGACCCGTTCTTCCCCATCCTCTACTCCGGGCGTGACGGCTATGTGGCGCATGAGTGCATCGTGGATCTGCGCGACATCACCAAGCGAACAGGAGTCAGCGTCGACGACGTCGCAAAGCGGTTGATCGACTACGGCTTCCACGCGCCCACCATGTCGTTCCCGGTTGCGGGGACGTTGATGATTGAGCCGACTGAAAGCGAATCGCTGTATGAAATCGACCGTTTCTGCGACGCGATGATTGCCATTCACGGGGAGATAGACGCCATCACCGCGGGCATCTGGAGCGTTGATGAGAGCCCGTTGCGTCACTCGCCGCACACGGTGGCATGTCTCGTGGGGGAGTGGAAACGGCCCTATTCGCGCGAACTTGCTGCCTATCCGGTTGCCTCACTACGCGGACAAAAGTACTGGTCCCCCGTACGTCGGGTCGATGGCGCGTACGGCGATCGCAACCTCGTCTGCGCTTGTCCTCCCCCAGAAGCGTTCGAAACAGACTAAATACATGGGGGCAGTCCTTGCTCCGTCCACGGTCGAACTTCCGTGATCACCGTCAGCTCCTGCCATCTGTTTCTTGGGCGTCGAACAATTCCCCTTGTTCGTCAGGCTTGACGACCATCCAAGTTGCATGGTGGACGGCGAAGCCAGCGGCGCGGACGGCCGCAACGACGGCTACGTCGTCGTCGACGAACTCCGCGATGTCGCCGGCCTTGGCCAACTCGCGGAGAACCGCGACCTTGGTGTAGCGCGCCGGTCGGTGATCATCGGCGCGACGCATATGCACATCACCGGCAGGCAGCCCATACGTCTCTAACCATGTCGTCGTGGCGGCGCGGTAGTTCTCGGGGCGCCCAGTCAGGTAGATGATCGTGTGACCTTTGGCTCGTGCGCTGTGCGCGCGTTGCACGCCATCGTCGAGGGGCAAGTCATTGACAGCGGCGGCGAAAAAAGCCCTCCAATCCTTGGGTCTACGCGCCACAAAATGCAGTCGATGCCGCACATCGGCCAAAACGCCGTCGATATCGAAGACGGCAAAACTGGTCCGGTGATCCGCAGGCGGAACCGGGAGGCGCGAGGGCACACGCGCACGCTACCGGTCGCCGTGGATTTCGCTTGCTGTTTTCAGCCCATCGGATCCCACCAGTCGATCCAGCCCCACGTGACGGGTGAGGGCCTTACCCTTGCGGCCATAAGCTGAAATACGGGAAGAATTTGAAGCGGGTGTGGGCCACCTTCATAAAGGTTGACATTATGTTGCGGTTGACATTATGTTGCGGTTGACATTATGTTGCGGTTGGCAAACAGTTGCGGTTGGCATTAGGTAGCGATTGTCAACAAGTTGCGGTAATATGAGGGCGTGCCGGCAAAACCCGTATCCGTCAAGCCCATGCGACTCACCGCGCTGAGTCCCAGCGCCGCGGCTGAGCAACTCTCGGGCCAGGCGGGCGAGAAGTGGGCGCGCGACTTCTTGCATGCGTTCGAGACGCGACTTCGCCTGGCGCCGCTTGAACGATTGATGAGTTCCTGGGACCTGTCGGCATCAGCTACTGCTCGGGTGTTTGGGGTGTCGCGTCAGGCGGTGGCCAAGTGGCGGCTCTCGTCAGTTCCTGACGATCGTCTGGTCGTCCTGGCCGATCTCAGTGCTGCAACCGACGCCCTAGAACGACACGTACGTCGTGACCGCATCCCGGCGATTGTGCGGCGGGATGCGGATTTCCTGGGGGGAGTGAGCCTGCTTCACCTCGCCGAAACAGGGCGAAGCGAGCAGGTCCGTCGCGATGTTGGACGTATGTTCGACCTGCGCCGAGTTGCTCCGTGACT
Organism: Candidatus Nanopelagicales bacterium; assembly: GCA_038231595.1. GTDB lineage: Bacteria > Actinomycetota > Actinomycetes > S36-B12 > JBBRLC01 > JBBRLC01. Next base: position 3,321 of record JBBRLC010000052.1, read on the forward strand.
CGCGCCCGGACACCTCCCACACCTCCCACACCTCCCACACCTCACGGGACTCGACTCGTCGACGACGCGATTTGGTTGCGGGTCGCTCATCGAGACTGGACCGATCCACTATCACCGGACTACGCAAACGACCACGGAGGTCGCTGGAATGCGCCTGGGGATGGACCGACCCTGTACCTCAACGGCGACGAAACCACCGTTCGAGCCCAGATCCGTCGGCTGCTCGAGGGCACGCCGATCGACTACGAGGATCTCTCCGATGATGCGCCGTTCGTACTGATCTCGGCCAGGTTGCCGCATCGCCAGCAGGTCGCCGATGCCACCACAGATTTCGGCCTAGCGGCGTTGGGTCTACCGACGACGTACCCGAAACGACCACGGGGCGGCGAGGTGCCGTGGCTGACCTGCCAGCGAGCAGGACGCGTTATTCATAGCGCACAGCTACGTGGGGTGCTGGCTCGCTCCGCGGTTGAAGACGCCGACGGGACTGAGTTGGCGTGGTTCCCGGCAGCCCGCGCCGTCGCCGTGGAGGTCGGGCGCCGCAGGGGATTCCGGCAGTGGCGCAATCCGCGCGCCGCACGCCTGACCTGACTTGGACGGGCTGAGCCAAGCCCTCAGTTGACATAATGTTCCTTATCGGCGCAGAGTCTCCCTGCCGCAGCCGCAGAATCTTACGAACCTGTGAGTTAGGTCCCAACCTGTTTGACCTGCCTTTTGGCGGGAACAACGACTTCGTCCGCGACGTTGAGACGGACAACCCGGAAACCCCAGGGCGCCACAAGTGCCCATCGAAAGGCGAATGCCATGAACAACGGCACGCTCCGCGGAACCCGAATGGGTGCCACGAGTTATGAAAACGATTCACACACTGAATTCGCGCCCCGCCGCTGGACGACATACGACTGCCCACAAGGTCACGAAACCACGATGCCATTCGCGGCTGAAGCCGAAATTCCGCTGTTATGGGAATGCCACTGCGGAGCCGAAGCGCTCCTTCGCGACGGGGAACGCCCGGAGCCCAAAGCCGTTAAGCCGGCTCGTACCCACTGGGACATGCTGATCGAACGACGTTCCATCCGCGAACTCGAGGAACTCCTTGAGGAGCGATTGACGCTGCTGCGTGAAACTCGCGGCGCGGCCCGAAGCCGAGCTCGCAACGACGCACGCCGTGAAGCCCGCGAAGAGGCCCAGACACGTAAGTCCGCGTGATCGCATCGGCCCGGAAACCCTTCCCTTCAGGCCCGTGAGATCTCCGCGATAAGAAAGGTTGATGGGAACCCGCGCTTCCCCCGACGCGGGGGTTCCGATCGAGAGCCGCGACAGCTCCCCACTGTCGCGGCTCTCACCCGTTGGGGTCGAGTTTTCCTGACTCTCCCGGCTGGCCTTGGCGTCCAGGCTCCCCAGTTTGGCGCGGATCATCGCAACGATCGATGACTTCGCCTTCAATGACGTCACCGCGACTCGTTCGTGAGTTCGATCCAAGCCACCGCACTACTCGAATGGCAACGGCGCCACGGACCAGGACCCGAGTCGGGCCGAAGACCAGGATCGCGCCGACCACGTCAGCGAGAACACCGGGCAGCACCAAGATGAGCCCGCCCAGAAAGTGCAGCCCAGCGTCCCCTACCGCAATCGGGACCTCGGAGTTCAAGCTCGCGGGAACGCCGCTCGCGGTACGCAACGCCGTAAATGCGGCCGTGCCCGCGCGTCGCATGGCCCACATACCGAGCACGAACGTCACGGCCGCGAGAATCAGTACTCCTGACCACCCGATCAATGACGCGACCCACGACGTGGCAACAATCTCGGCGACGAGATAGGCCGCGAGGCTGGCGAGAACGACGAACTTGCGCATTAGGAATGTGCGCTCGTGCGGCTTCGAATTTTGGACCAGCGATCTTGGGCGCCCCAGACAGTGACCCGCCAAAGCGCCTCGGCAACGATCTTTTGACTCATCTTCGACGTGCCAAATTCGCGCTCCACGAACGTGATAGGAACTTCGCGAACCCGCAACCCGCGTTGCACAGCCCGCCAGGCCAAGTCGACCTGGAAACAGTAGCCCTGGCTTTCGACGTGGGACAGGTCAAGATCGCGGAGGGCAGTGGCGCGAAAGGCGCGATAGCCACCGGTGGCATCCCGCAGCGGTACGCGAAGTGCGACGCGGGTGTAGAAATTTCCACACCGCGAGATCACCTCCCGAGACTTCGGCCAATTGACAGCCGAACCGCCCGGGACCCAACGCGATCCCAACACGAGGTCCGCCGTGCGAAGCGCGTCGAGCAGGAGCGGTAACTGTTCGGGCTGGTGGGAACCGTCGGCATCCATTTCGACAACCACGTCATAGTCGCGCGCGAGGGCCCATTCGAAAGCGGCCAAGTAGGCGGCCCCAAGTCCCTGCTTGCCGGCTCGGTGTAGGACATGAATGTGATCGTCCTCGACGGCTAGTTTGTCGGCGATATCGCCGGTGTCGTCAGGGGAATTGTCGTCGGCCACGAGGACGTGCGCCTGCGCAACTGACTCGCGCACGCGCGCCGTGATCAACGCCAGATTTTCCTTTTCGTTGAAAGTCGGGATGACCACCAGGATCTCGCCGAGAGCGGCGTACGGACTTGCTGCGTCGCTCACGGTGTCCTCTCAACTTCTCGCTCGGCCGTGGTCGGATGTGAAGCGACCTTATGCTGTCGGCGTGGGTGCGAATGGCGCCAGGCGAGGATCACGGCGAGGATCACGGCGAGGCCAGCGACCACGGTTATTAGCCACTCCGGCCACTCCCCCAGTCGATCCGAGGGACTCCGAGAGATGGCGAGCACGGCATTGGTCGACAAAACGATCTGGGTGAATTCCTTGCTGCGATCCAGCAGTCGCCCCTCGTGATCGATGACCGCAGAGATACCGCTCGTTGCTGCCACCAGCACCGTTCGATCGTGTTCGATCGCGCGAAGTTGTTCGATGGCCAATTGCTGATCGGGCTGACCTGTATTGCCGTACGTCGCATTGTTTGTTTGTACGACCAGTAGTTGAGCACCACCGTTGGTGACGTCCCTCGGTTCTTGGTCGTAGGCGACTTCGAAGCAGATGACGTCACCGATCGTCACTCCCCCGATCTCGAGTATGCCCGGCGATCCCCCGGGAGCGAAGTCCCGCGGTATGAGGGTGAATCGCTCCGTGAGGCTGCCAATCAGACTGCGCGCCGGGATGTACTCACCAAAAGGCACCGGATGACGTTTTGCATAAGTCTGTCCAGGTCCGCCGTCACTAGTTGCAGTTTTGGGGTGCCAGACAATTCCTAAATTGACGATGGTGCTCGGATCTCGCGGATTTGTCGCGACAGCGCCGACAAGAACCGGCACGCCAACCGCATCCACTGCACGTTGAATAAGAGCGGCGATGCGACTGTCCTGGTACGGATCAATGTCGGTGGCGTTCTCCGGCCAGATGACAAACGCAGGAGCCGGCGTGGTCCCCGCCTTGACACTGGCGGCCAGGTCCAACGTGGCCTGGACGTGGTTGCGGAGCACCTGCTCTCGCTGCCCTTGGAAGTCCAGGCCAGCTTGGGGCACGTTGCCCTGGACGATGGCGACGGGAACGGCCGCTGGGACGGGGTGGGCTTCGGCCTCCGTTGAGTCTCGATCGAGAGAATGAAGATGACCCACGGTTGCGAGAATCGCAACGATGCAGACCGCTGCGATCGAAACCGAGAAGGTTGCCGTTTTGAGTCTTCCGGCGTCCATCGCCGAGCCAATGCCGACAGCGGCGTACGCGACTAGCGCGCCGACCAGGGCCATAGCGAAGGTCACACCGGGTGCGCCTAGCAGCCATGCATAGCCCGCAAGTCCGGAGTCACCGCTGATGAACGCCAATCGTCCCCACGGATAGCCGCCCAAGGGGACGCGATCGCGGAGCGCTTCCTCCGCGACCCAGATGCACGCGACCCAGATCGGCCAGCCGCGCAGCTTCATCACGTACGACGTCGCGATCCCGACGGGGATGAACCACAGAGCGCAAATTGCCGACAACAGCAGCCATGCGTCGAGGCCGACAACGATCATCCAGGTCTGAAGTGTGGTGAAGAAGACCATCCCAAAGACGAACCCCAACGCCGCCGTGACGGGCGTGCGCTGCTCACGAAGACACAGAGTGAAAACCGCAATCGCCAAGGGTCCGAGCCACCAAGGGCCATGCGGAGGAAAGGCCCAGCCCAACGCAAACCCGGCAACGACCACGCCGAGCCAGCGAACCAACCCGATCATGCGACGACGATCATGCGATGACCCGGAAATGGTTAGTGGGACACGGGGACGACGACACTGCCACGTGCGGTCGTACACACGATGGCCGGCTCGACAACGGTGGCCGCGGACGGCGAA
>JBBRLC010000053.1:0-7590 GCA_038231595.1 Candidatus Nanopelagicales bacterium
CCAATTCGCGGTCCGTCCCGGCAACTTCGCGTGTTTCGCAGCACCGACCCTTGATGCCATTTCGGCGTCCATCATCGTGGCCATCACCGCCAGACCAGCCGCAGCCGACACGGCCATCAAGCCCTCATGCGCGATCTCAGCCGTGTGCGCAGGTTCGAATCCTGCCGAGGGCGCTCGCCAAATTAGGTCGCTGACTGACCCGGCTCATGAGCCAGCCAGCCACGTGCAAATCGACGCGATCCCGTAGCCTAAGAAGCGATGGTTCGGTTTGGGTATCAATTCGGCGATGCCGACGCGACACGCGCTGTCGAAGTCGCTCAGCGCGCTGAGGAGTTGGGCTTCGATGTGTTGGTCGTCGGCGACCACGTCGGGCCGGGCTGCGCACCACTGGTCACGTTGGCAGCGATTGCCCGCGAGACCGAGCAGATCAGACTAGGTACGCTCGTTCTGAACAACGACATGCGTAATCCAGTTCAGCTCGCTTGGGAAGCTGCAACGCTGGACCGCCTCTCGCATGGCAGATTCGAGTTAGGTCTCGGTGCGGGACACACTCCTCAGGAGTACTCCGCAACGGGTATCGTCCTTGACGAGGCTCCTCGGCGCAAGCAGCGGTTGTGCGAGACAGTGGAAGTGCTGCGCCCACTACTCGATGGCCATCCAGTGACCTATCACGGCAATTTTGTCAAAGTCGACAATGCCCAAATTGATGCTGCTATGCAATCCCGTTTGCCGATCCTGGTTGGCGGCAATGGCGAGATGCTCCTCGAACACGCGGGGGAGCACGCCGACATCATCGGGTTGCAAGGGCTCGGAAGGACGCAGAACGATGGTCACAGCCACGGCGTGAGGTGGGACGCACCACACCTTGCGGACCAACTCGCCCAGGTGCGCCGAGGAGTTGAATCACGCGAACGACACGTTGAGTTGAACGTACTGGTGCAGGTTGCGACGATCACTGATGACGCTGCAACCTCGGTCGGTGCGATATGCGACCGTATCGAGGGGCTGAGCATCGAGGCAGCGATGGCGACTCCGTACCTACTGGTAGGAACCGTCGAGGAGATTGTCGAGAAAGTCGCAAGATGCCAGCGCGAACTCGGGATCTCGTACTTCGTTGTGCGAACGCTCGACGACTTCGCGCCCGTCATTGCTGCGCTCCGTTGACACGCCCAACTTGTCGATCCGGGTAGCTCGAAGCCGATCGATCATTCGGCTCGGACACCACGAAGTCGCACCACGTCGCCGGGAACCGGTGCAAGTGTGTGCAATTTCCCGCACAGACTTTTCACCCTACAAAATCGACCTCGCGACCACAGTCAGCTTGCTTGGAGATACCTTCGAAGCGCGTCACGGATGAGTTCAGAATTTGTTCGACCCTCATGTTCCGCACGCTCAGACAAGGCCGCACTCAACTCAGGATCGAGCCGCACCGACTCAACACTCGCAGCAGCGGACCCCATCGCAGGACGACCACCGCGCCGACGCAAAATCTCGTCGACGTCGAATCCTATTTCGGCTTTCGCCGCGAGCGCGTCCACAAGATCTTCGGTGATCTCAACACCACTCACCGTCTCGCCGTAGTTCTTCTTCGCCATCATGAACCTCCCGGCAAGAGTCGCCGATACTTCTCGCGCATCGTCATTGCATGAATCACCAAATCATCGCGATCCGATCGAGGCAACACGACGATTTCCAGCGGCGTCGCGCTACGACTGGGGCCGAGATCAAGGACAAGATCGTCGTCGAGTAGATCTCACCCCGGCGTGTTCCACCGCATGTTCAATATCCGCGGGTGCAATGCCGTGTTTGAACGCTGAACGATGAGTCTCTACACGGCGGTATCGTACTACGAAACATCACCAGCCCAGAAGCGCGTCGCTCGACATGCGTACATTCGAAGCAACCAGAGAACCGTGCCCGTGCCCGACGGTTCGTTCGCATCAGCCCACTTGGCGAGAAGGTGACGCAACCTCGCCAAGTCGCATGTGAACACGGCGTAACCCGACGACTCGTCGATCCCGCGATCACGGTGCGCGCTATGCAAGCGCGCTCCGCGGGACCTCGCGGGACCGCCATGAACAATCGAGCTGCGCCCGGCGAGCAGTCACCAAAAACCTGACACAACATGCGGCCCGTTGCGTTGTCAATTTCGCGGCGCGACGATCCGACAATCAGCGTCGGTGAGTCGTCAGCGTTATTCTGCAACGGTGGCGGACGAAAATCCTGTGATCAGGGCCACGGTGGCATGGCGCCCCGTGGTTGCGATCGCGGCAGCCGCGGCCGCGTTGCATTTAACGGTCGCGACGCGGTACGGGTGGCACCGCGACGAGTTTTACTACGTCGCGAGCGGCCGGCATCTGGCTTGGGGCTATCCGGACCAGCCTCCGTTGACGCCGGTGATCGCTCGACTTGCAGCAGCAGTGCCGGGTGGCGTATTGCCGTTGCGCGTCGTCGTCATAGCGGTGCAGGCCGCGACCATCGTGCTCGGCGGCATCACCGCTTATGAGTTGGGTGGGTCTCGGCGTGCGCAGTTGTTGGGTGCTGGCGCGGTAGCCGGATGCGGAGTGTTTGTAGGGGCGTCGTTGTTCCTTGGAACGACTCCGCTTGACCAGTTCATGTGGTCTTTGATCGTGCTCGCTACTTTGCGCGCTGTGCGGATCCGTTCTTTGCGGGCCTGGGTTCTGGTCGGTGTGGCCGGCGGGATTGGTCTGGAGAACAAACATACGGTCGCGATTCTGCTGATCGCGACGATCGTCGGACTGGTGCTATGCCAGCGCCCGAGGCTCAGCGGATCTGGTCCGTGGGTTGCTGGCGTAACCGCGGCTGCAATATGGGCGCCGAATCTCATCTGGGACGCCCAACATCATTGGGTCACATTGAAAATGGCTCGCGTGATCGCCGACAATCAGGGTGGTGTCGTTGGTGCACTATCGCAAGTACCGGTGCTGCTACTCGTATTACCCGCCCCGCCTCTAATCTTTCTGTGGGTGCGCGGCGTCCGGTTCGCTGCGCCGAACGGTCCGGGCCGGGACCATTCTTGGTTGATCGTTACGGCATCGGTTGTCGTTGTCGCGACGGTCGCGGGTGGAGGTAAGCCCTATTATGCGGCACCGCTGCTGCTTCCGTTGTTCGCACTTGGCGCTGTGGCCACGGAGCAGTTGGAGGCCGCGGGTCACGTTGGGGTGCGATGGGCGACACGCCTTGTCGTGCTCAGCGTCGTCGCTTCTCCAGTCGTGTCGCTGCCCGTCGTGTCTCCTGAATTCTCGACGTTCCTGCGAACCGCTGCAAAGGAACCGATGGAGACCTACGGATGGCCCAACTTCGCGGCGCAGGTATTCGCCATCGTTGACGCGAATCCTCACGCGATCGCGGTCTATGCAGGAAACTACGGTGAAGCCGGAGCGCTCGAACAGTTCCGTCATCGAGGGCAACGAGCGGTTCCGGTTGTGTCGGGGCACAATTCGTATGCGCAGTGGGGCCCTCCGTCGGGCACACCGACCGAAGTCGTTGCCGTCGGCCAATTCGATCGGGCCTTCTTGGAGAAGGCGTGGACCCAAGTTACGTTCGCGGGTCGAATCCGATTCCCCGATGGACTCAAGAATGATGAGAGCGACAAAGGCGCCATTTTCGTATGCCGCGGCCCTCGGGGCGATTGGGCCGACCTATGGCCGACACTCAGTTTCTTAGGTTGACACCCTGCACCGACATCAAAGCTCCGCGTTGCGGTCGCAAATCGCCACCAGATTTTTGTTGGTAACGCAATGCGCTTCTCGTCGAAATCCGACCATCGCGTCGAAGTTCGTCGTCGAACATCGCTGCGAAAGGCAGCAACGTGCATGCGGCATCACTCAGCGATCGCGGACCTCATAAGCCGTGTCAAACCGTGGGGTGATGTTTTGAGTGAGGTTCGAGACTCTGACCAACATCTGGGTTGACTTCATAGAGCCCTATCCCTAGTATTACTTAGTATGAGCGGGCAACAGCTGAAAGGTCACTTGGACACGCTGGTGATGGGGATCCTCGAGTCGGGTCCGGCACACGGCTACGCGATCATCGACTCGTTGCGCGTCGCAAGCGGCGGTGTCTTCGATCTTCCCGAGGGAACCGTTTATCCGGCGTTGCATCGTCTCGAAGCGTCACGGCGAGTGACGAGCAGTAACCAGGTAGTCGACGGTCGACAGCGCCGCGTCTATCGCCTCTCCGCTGCGGGTCGCCGCTCGCTGCTGCAGGGACGCGCCTCGTGGAGTCAGTTCTCGACCGCCGTGACCCACATCCTGAACGTGAGCCCGACATGACCGTCATCGAGTCCTACCTCGCCGACCTCTCGTCTCGCCTCCATGTGAGTCGCGGATCTCGCGCCGCGCTCGTCGCCGAAGTCCGCGAGCACCTGCTCGAATCGGCCGAGCGCGCCTGCGCAAACGGCGCGGCGCGGCAACAGGCCGAGACCAACGCCGTCGCCGCGTTCGGCTCGACGACCCTGATGGCGCGCCAGTTCAACGCCGCCTCCGGCGCCCGAGCGATGCGACGCGCACCAGTCGTCGCCCTTGTGACCGGCGCGACCGTTGTTGGCGGGTTCCTCGTCGCCGCGGTCGCCCGACCAGGAACCTCTCAACAAGCGACAGCACCGATGCAGGTCTCGTTTTTCCTAGCAATCCTCGCGTTCCAAGTCGCCGTCACCGCCGGCGCACGAGGTGCGTCGCGTGCGTTCGCCACGTGGCGAACCTCAGCGGCAGCCGGCCTCGACCGAGCACTCGTGCGCCGTAGCACGATCATCTGCACAGCCGCGCTCCTCAGCGGAGCTGTGCTCCTCTCCACAAACTTCGTCCTGGCTGCCCACCACTCGCCGAACATGCGTGGCGTGGCCCTCGGCATCGGGGCATTCACAATGACCGTCACCGCGATCGCCGGACTAGCCCTCGCGTTGCACCTCAACATCAACCCAGACGACAACGACGACGGAATCGACTCCACCCACACTTCTTCGCTCCTTCAGGTCGGCGAGACGACCATCTCGCTCGTATCTCGCCACCCGCTCGCATCGTGCACGACGGTCACCGTCGCCGCAACGGCATGGGCGATGACACACGCCGAGGCCCACAACTTCACCGCCGCGCTGCCTTGGGGAATCGGCGAAGCCGTCGCCGTCATCACGACGTTCATGATCCTCGGACCGTCACTCGGACTGCGGACGACGCGACAAAACGGTCGGCTCGCGTAGGAGTCCCCCACCGCGGCGCAGTCGGGACTCGAGGCGCCAACCCGGCACAGCGCGACGATGCTCATCGCTGATATCTGCCATCATTGAGGAACATGGAGCAGCCCGCAATCGCCATCGAATCTGAACTCGAGCTCGGCGATTTCGTCGACGTGCGCGCTCCGGGAGGAACGGTCACAAGTGCCCTGTGCGGCCATTGGGAACACGACGGCCCTTGTCGATGGCCTCACAACAGCCAACTCAATACCTCGACCGTTCCCGCGATTCTTCGAACGGTCGCCGCTGTCGAGCCCGGCGATTTCGACGAGGTCATCGGTCTGGTCAACATCGCGCTCGAGGAGGATGTTCGATGGACTGTCCTGAGCTGTCGGCTCGCCGAACTCACGTCGGAAGAGTTAGCACTCGTACGCAGGATGACTCGAGGAAGCGGCGGCGGAGGCGAGGCATGACCGACACATCCGCAGCCGACCGCGCCGCCGCGCCCCGACAACCCAGGAGACACCATGACCGAACTGAATGAACTCGTCAGCGTCCGCTACCTCGTCGCCGATGTCGACCAAGCCACCGCGTTCTACACGACCCTCCTTGGTTTCGAGGTCCTTAACAGCTTCCCACCCGCGTTCGCGGACGTCGCCCGCGGAAGGTTGCGGCTGCTGCTCAGCGGACCGACCAGCTCGGCGGGACGTCCGATGGTCGACGGCGCCACGCCCGAACCCGGCGGATGGAACCGAATCCACCTCATCGTCGACGACATCGATACCGAAGTCACGCGCCTGCGCGACGCTGGAGCCCGGTTCCGCAACGACATCCTCGAAGGCCCCGGCGGCAAACAGGTTCTCCTCGAGGACCCGTCGGGCAACCTCGTCGAACTCTTCCAACCCGCTGCACGCAACTCATGATGGACGACGCGCCGACCAACCCCGTCACCCGACTGAACAGGCGGCGACGGTGACCGAACTCCGGTATGTCGACCCGACCCGTTTCCCGGGCGCGTTTGCCAGGGGCTACGCCGCTCTCGCCGCCACTCGCCCTGCGAAATTCATTTCCCGACACGTCAACTGGAAACTCGACCCGATCCTGCTACGACTCACCCGCGGCCGCCTCACCACGACCCTCGTGTTCCCGACCGCGCTACTCGAGACGACCGGCGCCAAAAGCAACAAGCGGCGTCGCAACGCCGTCATCTATTTCCACGACCGGGACACCGTGACCATCGTCGCGTCGAACGCCGGTGCCGCTCGGCATCCGTCGTGGTACCACAACCTCCAAGCCCACCCAGACGTCACCTACGGCGGGATCCCGATGCGCGCCTCGGTGGTCGTCGAACAGTCGGAGCGCGAGCGACTGTGGACACTGGCCGACCGTGTCTTTCCGGCGTTCGCCCGCTACCGGCACGACGCTGAAAGGATCGGTCGGACCATCCCGATCGTGCAGCTGGCGCCGCGACCATCGCAGCGCGGGTCGCTGAAATAGAGGGAGGGGCCTGTGGCAACCACGCGACCGCGACAATTACTACGCAGTTGCGTAGTAATTGGTAGAGTCGGTCAATGTCCGTTGCCCCAACTTCGCCGAACCAACCCCCGATCAAGCTCGCCCGGGAACTCCGACGAGCAACGACGCAGTTGCAGCGTCGGCTCCGCCAGGAACGCCCGGACGATCCACTGCCGCATTGCAGACCAGCCTCCTCGGACACCTTTACGACCGGGGCACGCTGACGCCGGGGACGCTTGCGAAGATCGACGGGCTGCAACCGCAGTCCGTCACGCGGGCTATCAGCGCCCTGGAGAGCGTCGGGTTCATCGATCGGGAGCGGAGCGGGGTCGACGCGCGCCAGGCCCGCCTCAGCCTGACCACCACCGGTCGCGCCGCGCTTCGGGCGCAGGTCGAGCCGCGCGACCGTTGGCTGGCCAAGCGGCTGCACACCACCATCAGCTGGCGACAGAGGTTCCAGGTCCGGATGGCAGTCAACCTGATCAATCACCTGGCCGAATCACCCCGCCCACCGATGCCCGCGGCCCGGGTCTCGACCGCACCAGCGATCGCCTACGGCATGGCATCGCCGATCTTCCCGTCGACCGACGTGAGCCGGTCGACGGCCGTGCTGACGGCGCTCGGCTTCCACTGCAACTTCGAGGCCAACGGGACCTACGCGATCTGCGATCTGAACGGTGTGGGAGTGCACTACGGCCTCAGCGAACACCACGATCCCGAGACAAGGGCCGGGAGCGCTTTCATCGAGGTGGACGACGCCGACCGCGTTCGTCGACGACTCGTCGACAACGGTGTCCCCGAGTCCGGGGGAAACTTCGGTCTGCAACAGTTCGGTTCGCAGCACGAGTTCGTACAGCACTGGACCGACGGAAACAGCCTGGCCC
>JBBRLC010000054.1:0-7498 GCA_038231595.1 Candidatus Nanopelagicales bacterium
GCCTGACCGCACGGACACGGGTTGGCCGCAAGGACGAGTTGGAATCTCGCGGGATAGCGCACAGTTGCCACGCTTCGCGCGACGACAACCTCCCCTGATTCCAATGGTTGGCGGAGTGAATCCAGTACCCGGACATCGAATTCGGGGGCCTCGTCGAGAAACAGCACACCTTTGTGGGCCAGGGACACGAGCCCGGCCTTCGCCACACCACTCCCGCCCCCAATCACTGCGGCGTGCGTCGCGGTGTGGTGCGGAGCCACAAACGGAGGGGTGGTCACCAGACCTTGCCCCGGTTGCAGGCGACCAGTTACCGACAACACGGAGGTGACTTCCAGGGCGGCGTTCTCGTCGAGATCTGGAAGCAAGCCAGGCAGCCTTTCGGCCAACATGGTCTTGCCGACCCCGGGAGGGCCGATCAGCGCAATATGGTGACCACCTGCGGCGGCGACTTCTAAACACTTGCGCGCGACCACTTGGCCGCGGACGTCGGCAAGATCGAGCGGGTCGCGTCGCGAGCGCGACGCCAGTGAAACGACTGGGTCTGGCAAGGCGGAATCCGAGTCGCTCCTCGTGGAAGCACTCAGCGCATCAGCTTCATGGCCCCGACCGATAACTGGCAACTCATCATCGGCGTCGTAGGGCTCGCCAGTCAGTAGGCAGACCAGCTCGCGCAAGCACGTGACCGCGATGACCTCAAGGTCGGGTACGAGTTCCGCCTCCGCCTTGTTACCCGCGGACACGACAAAGCGCTTGTGGCCATGTCGCGACGCGGCGAGCGCGGCCGCGAGTACGCCGCGAACGGGCCGCACGCGTCCATCCAGACTTAGCTCACCCATAGCCACCAACGAGGAAACATCGGTTGCGGGGAGTTGTCGATCTGTGGCCAACACAGCCAAAGCGATCGCGAGATCCAAACTCGCACCGTGTTTGCTCATTGAGGCGGGCGATAGACCCACGGTGATTCGTTGTTGCGGCCACCGAGATCCGCTATTGGTGACAGCAGCACGCGCTCGATCGCGTGACTCCCTAATTGCGGTATCCGCGAGGCCGACGATCGTCATGCCTGGAAGACCGCCGGCAAGATCGGCCTCCACTTCGATGATGCGGCCCTCGACTCCGATCACAATCACGCCGTACGTGTGAGTGAGGCCCATCAGCAGGCGTTTCGGATGTGCTGAATGACGGGCTGGCCCGTCGGTCCAATCAAGACGCCCACGACGTCGATTCGAACTTCGCGAGCGTGTACGTCGCTTTCACGTATCCAACGCATCAGCAGTCGACGCAAACGTGCGGCTTTGGCTCTGGTGACCGCCTCGACCGGAGACCCGAAGTTGGTTCCTCGCCGTGTCTTGACTTCAACCGCGACCACGGCACCGTCGTCGTGCGCGACCAAGTCGAGTTCACCGTCTGAACATCGCCAGTTGCGAACGATGATCGTCCAGCCGGCTTTGGTCAATAGATCCGCAACGAGGTCTTCGCCGTACTTTCCGGTTTCGATGTTGGTCGCCATGTATCCACCCCCGTGGCAGATCATGGCGAGTGGTGGGGACGGAAAATGCGAGCAGGTGGGATTCGGGGACAACTCCGCGGTTGTGGATTGCGGCGAAGAGTCGGGGGCGAGGCGCTATTCCTGCGGGACTTCCAGGTCGGGTTTGGCGAGTTCTTCGACGTTGACGTCTTTGAAAGTCAATACGCGGACGTCACGCACGAAGCGCGCATGTCGGTACATATCCCAGACCCATGCGTCGGTCATACGCACTTCAAAAAATACTTCGCCGCCGTTCGTTTCGCGAACCTGTACATCCACGTCATTGGTCAAATAGAAGCGCCGTTCGGTTTCGACGACGTAGGTGAACAGCCCCACCACATCGCGGTATTCGCGATAGAGCGCCAACTCCATCTCGGTTTCGTACCGCTCTAGGTCCTCCGCGCTCATCCCCCGACCCCCTGCCCGAAATGCCTCGTGGCGTACGGCGTGTTGCTGGCCTCATCGACGTCACCCAGCGAGTCCTCCGCGATCGGTAGCCGCCACGATCGGCGGTGCCACTGGCTGGGCCCAAACTCACGTAGGGCAGCGAGGTGTTCCGGCGAGCCGTACCCCTTGTTGGCCTCCCATTGATAGCTCGGGAACGCCGGTGCGAGTCCCTGCATGAGCGCGTCGCGTTCGCATTTCGCCAACACGCTTGCCGCGGCGACACTGGCGCAGCGCTGGTCGGCCTTGATCAGCGTGCGCACCGGTGGGGCGTCTTCGCCTAGCTCTTCGACGAAGACCGCCGCTGTGGCGAGCGTGGTAGGGGCGTAGAGCGAGGTAGGGGCGTCGAGATCGAACAGGGTCAGATCGATAGCAGGGGCGGTGAGCCAGTCATGATTTCCGTCGAGCACGACGAAATCGGGAGTCAATTTGAGTCCGGCCATGGCGCGCCGGCCCGCTCGTCTCAGGGCAGCGATGAGGCCGACTTCATCGATCTCCGCCGCACTGGCGTGACCCACGCAGTGATCGACCGCCCATCGACGTATCTGCGGTGCCAGCCGTTGGCGTACGGCCGGGGCGAGCAACTTCGAGTCCTTGAGTCCGCTCGGCGCGGTCCGGGAGGCGGCATCCACCACGACGATTCCCACACTGACCGGTCCTGCCAGCGCGCCGCGACCGACTTCGTCAATCCCGGCGACGAGAGCGTGGCCTTCGCGGAGCAAGGCACGCTCGACTCGCAAGGTTGGCGTCGTGGACCAGACCGGTCGCGCTGAACGCGCGCTCCGCGTACTGACCATGACCGCAGCGTACGACTCTCAGGTGGGGGTTGGAGTGGGTGTTGCGGCGGGTGTTGCGGCGGGTGTTGCGGCGGGTGTCGCGGCGGGTGTTGACGTGGGACTGGGGATGTTCGCGAATGTCTGGGGGATGTCGATGACTCCCCATCGGTCAGCAGGCCAGATTCGGAACACCGCTCGCCCGACAATGTTGCCCAGGGGAACTCCGCCATTGTTGACGGCCAAGTGGAACCGTGAATCGCTGGAGTCCCCGCGATTGTCACCCATTACGAACACGGCGTCTGAGGGAACGATGATGTCGAATTTCTGTTGCGCCGTACCGCCGCCAGGTTTGATGTACGGCTCATCGAGACTGACTCCGTTGAGGGCGATGCGGCCTTGATCGTCACAACACACGATGTGATCGCCGGCCACTCCAATCACCCGCTTGACCAGGTCCTGCCCTGAGTCACTAGGAAGCAACCCAACGAAGGTGAGCGCGCCCTTCACCCACCCGGTGGGACCACCGGAGTCGAGTCCCGGCGGAAGCCAACCCCCTGGGTCAGAAAAGACAATGACCTCGCCTCGGGAGACACCACCAACTTTTGTCGAGATCTTCGAGGTGAGGATGCGGTCGTTGATGAGCAGCGTGTTTTCCATCGAAGCGCTAGGCACAAAGAAGGCTTGGAAGACAAACACGCGCACGAATACCGACAGGGCGAGCGCGACCACGACCACGACCACGACTTCGCGTCCCAACGACGGGGGACGTCGGTGATTTGTCCGTCGTTGGCCGCCGACATGCACCGCAGGTTTCCCCGTCGACGCGCGTGGCGCTGCGTGACTCATGCCGACGCTAGCGGGTCGGAGTGGGAGTAGCCGATTTCTGATTGTTCAATCCCGGCTGATCGAACGTAGCCGGAATCTCAAGCACTTTCTTGTCCGCCCACGGCCACATCACCACGAACGCTCGACCGATCACGCGATCCACAGGAACGAATCCACCGCCAGGATCACCGATGTGTGCACGGGAGTCCGCGGACGCGCCGCGATGATCTCCCATGACCCAGAGTTTTCCTGACGGAACTCTGACATCGAAGGGTTCATCTGAGGGCTTGTCGCCAGGAAATATGTACGCCGATTCATCAAGAGCAACACCGTTGACGGTGATTCGACCCTTGGTATCGCAGCAGATGACGTGATCACCGGCCACACCAATGACCCGCTTGACGAAATCGCGTTCTCCCGAAGGAACGACGCCAAGGTTTTCACCGATGTTGTGCAAGAACCGCGACAGTGAATTGCCCGAGTCCTCGACCGGGGTCTCAGGGTCGAAAGAATCAACACCATTGAAGACGACTATGTCTCCGCGCTGCGGGTCGCGAAAGTGATACACGAGCCGATTCACGAACACCCGATCGCCAATCTTCAGCGTGTTCTCCATCGAACCCGAGGGGATAAAGAAGACTTTGAAGGCGAATGCCTGCAGCAAGAACGCGAGTAAGAACGCCGTACCCGCGAGCAAGAGAACCTCGAGCCAGAACGGGATGGGTACCCGAGACTTGGGGTTCGGCACGCGGGAAGCGTTTTGAGCGGAATCAGCGCTCGCCTCGGGTGCTTCATCCATGTCGAAAAGACCCTAACTGGCGCATGCTCGTATTGACGTTCGGCTCGACCGCGAGGGTTCCTGACTGAGTCGACTAGGCCTCGGTGGTGGAGGGGGTAGTCGCCTTCGGCGCGTTGTCGCGCTTTTCCTTGATCTTCGCCTTCTTGCCACGTAGATCACGCAAGTAGTAGAGCTTGGCTCGGCGTACGTCGCCTCGGGTCACCAATTCGATCTTGTCCACGATCGGGGTGTGCAACGGAAACGTACGCTCGACACCCACGCCAAAGCTGACCTTGCGGACGGTGAAGGTTTCCTGCAATCCGCCGCCGTGACGGCGGATGACGACACCCTGGAAGACCTGGATACGCGAGCGGGATCCTTCGATGACCTTGACGTGAACCTTGACGGTGTCACCGGCGCGAAAGGCGGGAATGTCGCTGCGCAGCGATGCAGCGTCGACCGAATCGAGCGTGTGCATGGGGTGTCACTTCCTCGCAAATGCCACAGGTCAGCCGCGGAATAGGTACTACGACAGGTCGTGATCACGAGCGATGCACCCCCCCTGTGGCAAGGGCACGAAGCGATCACGTGATTCGTCAGTCTGACACAGCCGCCCTCGACTGACGAAATCGGCCCCGAGGGGGCCTCGCTATCCGCCGAGGTCAGGGCGGTTGAGCTTGGTTCGTCGTCGTGCTTCCTCAGCGCGCCAGGTTGCGATATGGCCGTGATGGCCGGACAAGAGCACTTCCGGCACGTCAAGGCCACGCCAGGTGGCCGGCCGGGTGAAGACGGGTCCCTCGACCAAGTCCATCATCGGTCCGGGGGCAAATGAATCGTCGGCGATGCTGGCTTCATTGCCGAGTACGCCCGGCAGTAGCCGCGCAACAGCCTCCACCAGCACGAGGGCAACGGCTTCGCCGCCGGCCAGCACGTAGTAGCCGATGGAAACTTCGTCGAGGTCGATCCGGGTCCGGTAGTGCTCAATGACCCGCGAGTCGATTCCCTCGTAACGTCCGCACGCGATGATCAACCACGGCAGATCGGCGTACGCCGTGGCGGTGGGTTGTCGAAACACGTGCCCGCTTGGGGTCGGGACGATCAGCCTCGGTCGGGCATCGGTCGCCGGCGGATCAGCCAGGATCGAGTCGATGACGTCACCCCAGGGTTCAGCCAGCATCACCATGCCGGGGCCACCGCCGTACGGCATGTCATCGACGGTGTTGTGTCGATCGGCGGCGGACGTGCGAAGGTCGTGGACCCGAACGTCGAGCAAACCCTTGTCTCTCGCCTTCCCGACGAGGGAGAGCGAGAGAGGGTCAAGGTAGTCGGGGAAGATCGTGACGATGTCGATGCGCACGCTTGCTACTTTCTCTGCCCGGAGGTATCGCGCGCGACCAGGGCTGCAGTGTCATCGAACAGTCCACCGGGGTCGTTGATGATGACGTGAGAATTTGCGAGGTCGACCAAAGTGACGATGGCTGACACAAAAGGCACAAGCACTTCTTCGTTGTTGGGAGTAGCGACAACGAGAAGCTCTTGAAACCCGAGGTGAAGGACGTCGGCCACTACTCCGAGTTCATCGCCGGTGGGCGTCCGCGCGGCCAACCCGATCAGTTGGTGGTCGTAGAACTCGTCGGGGTCATCAGACATCTCGTCATCAGCGACATCGACCTGCAGAAACATGCCTCGCAGTGATTCCGTGGCATCGCGGTCATTGATCTCGTCGAATGTCACAAGCAACCGGCCGCTGTGCCAGCGGGTAGCAGCGATGGTCAGTAAGGGACAATCGTTGTTGTCAGCATGGAAAACGCGCCCGACGGCGAAGCGCACGTCAGGATCGTCGGTACGAACGTCGACACTGACCTCGCCCTTGACTCCGTGGGCCCGGCCGATGCGACCGACAACGAGTTGCACGGCGCGCCGCGCCTTTCGGTCTAGCGCTCGTGTACGTCGAGGAAGTCGATGCGTACCGACTCCCCCGACGAGAGAGCATTCACGACTGTTCGCAGCGATGACGCCGTACGTCCGTTCCGCCCGATCACACGGCCCATGTCGTCAGGATTCACGCGAACCTGAAGGGTAGGGCCGCGACGCCCCGGACGGGTTTGAACGTCAACGTCATCGGGGTGATCCACGATTCCGCGGACCAAGTGATCGAGTGCGTCGTCGAGCATCTCAGGCCTCGGTCGACTCAGCGGAAGCGTCAGCGGCTACGTCGGCAACTGCCTCAGTCGCAGGCGCTTCGACGACTGCGGAATCTGCGACCGGTGCGTCCGCGGCGGGTGCGTCCGCGCCGGGTGCGTCTAGGACTGATGCCTCGACCGCGGGGGCATCAACGACCTCGGGGGCCTTGGCGGCCTTCTTCTTGGGCGTCACGGCCTCGGCGCGAGGCTCGTCGGCGGACTCCTTGGTGATTGCCTCAAAGACGTCGCGCTTGTTCGGCTTGACGGCAGCAACGCGCAAGGTTCCCTCGGTACCGGGGAGACCCTTGAATTTCTGCCAATCGCCAGTGATCTTCAGCAAGACCAAGACCGGCTCGGTCGGCTGGGCGCCAACGCTGAGCCAATACTGCGCGCGCTCAGAATTGACGACGATCGTGCTGGGCTCTTCCTTCGGGTGGTAGAGGCCGATCTCTT
Source organism: Candidatus Nanopelagicales bacterium (assembly GCA_038231595.1). Taxonomy (GTDB): domain Bacteria; phylum Actinomycetota; class Actinomycetes; order S36-B12; family JBBRLC01; genus JBBRLC01. Next base: position 6,988 of record JBBRLC010000054.1, read on the forward strand.
CGATGGCCCGGCCATCGCGCTTGGTACGAGAGTCGGCGACGACGATGCGGTACTGGGCTTGGCGCATTTTGCCAAGGCGCTTGAGTTTGATTTTGACGGCCACGAGCGGAGTTTCTCCTGAGTTTGTGGGGCGGCGACCTTGTTCCGCGTGGGGATTGCGGGCGCTGGACACCACCATTGGCGTACTCGACAACTCAGGGGTAGAGGGCCCTGTGAGCCGGTTCGACCGGCACAGTCTGCCAGACGTACGCCCTCACCCCGACCACCACCTCGAACCGCACTCCCTCACCGGTGAACCAAGCGAGTCTCGCTGCCTTCCTTCACCGGTGAAGCGGGCTAGTTGCCGAGGAGTTTCTTCATCTCATCCGGCAGTTCGAAATTGCTGCCCCCCGCGTCCACCGGGTCCACCGGGGTCTCGGCCTCGCGCAACGTCGCAGCCTGCAGTGCTTGCGCCCGCTTCGCCGGGTTGCCGGATTTCTTGGCGCCCTTCCCCGCCTTGACCGCCTTCGCC
>JBBRLC010000055.1:0-7484 GCA_038231595.1 Candidatus Nanopelagicales bacterium
GTCGACCCCACGCGCGGCGGCCGCGGCGAAGACCGAACCGACCTCGGTACCTGGTCCGTCGAGGCGCTCGTCGGGGTCCCCACGCCAGTCGGTGAACAGCAACAGGTCGCCCCGGCCCATGGCGCTGACAGCGGCGAGCAGCACACTGAAGTAGGCCGCGCCATGCACGAGCGTTCGGACCTCGTTGCCCGTGCTCCACGCGACTCCCTCCGGACGTCCCGCGTCCAGCCTCGTGTCCGGGTTGTCACGCTCTGTTGCCGTGAGGAACCAGGCGTCGGGTCGCCCCGGATCCTGCGCGTCGGCGACGAAGTTGTCGTCTGACCAGCGCTGGGAGTGCACCCCACGATCATCCTCGAGCATCGGGAGATTACGGGGCGATTCGCGGTATTCCCCGGTGCACCGACCCGATCCATGTTCACCGCTCACCGAACCCTTAAACGCTCACGGAAACCTGGTTGATCCCTCAGAGACTCGGTGCCCGCCCGGTCTGCGACCCGCGGTCAGTTGACGCTGCGCAGCAGAAACAGGCAGATATCAACGGGAGACCGCCCGTGTGAGGAGGATCACGGAGCCTCCATCACCGAACGGTGTGACAGCTGCCTCGGAACTTCAGCGTCTCCTCGACCCCGAACCGGAACACCTTCTGACGGTGTTCGGCGACCATGACCGGCTGACACGACTGGCCACGTGAGGCACACATGTGGGCTCCCGGTGCGCGCATGGGGTTCGAGGACCGGGCTGCCGCGCTGAACCACTTTGGTAGCAGCATGACGCAGGATCGCATCGACGCGCACCGAGAGCAAACCTCAGAAACCATCGTGAAGCAACCCCGAAAGGGAAGAGTTTGAAACGCAAACCCCAAAATATTCGGCCCGATAGTAGGTGGTTGCGCGGGGCGATCCTCAATCGAGACTCGAGTCAGAACGGCACACTGGCTCGTTGGTCAGCGTCCCTCACCGGGAGAGGCGCCCGTCGCCCTTCGGGCTTAGCAACCGAAGGCGGTCCAGGTCCGCAGGTTCGACCCGTCGCGCTCATGGGCCGTGAGGTCCTTGCTGCCGCCGCCAGACAGGTCAAGAATTCTTGCGTTTCGCAAGGAGGTCACAACGTGAGGGGAAAACGTGTTCCTGCCGAGCCTCCCACTCTGGGCGTCCCTGCTGGTCTTCGTGCTGTGCGCGGGCTCCATCTGGGTGGCAGGGATCTTCCTGTCGAACTACACCGACGTCCTGTCAGACCGATTGCACCTCGGCGCCGCTCTCGGCGGGCTGATCCTGCTCGCCGTCGCGACTAACCTGCCCGAGATCGCCATCACGCTCTCGGCGTCCCTCAACGGGCACGTCGACGTGGCGGTCAGCAACATCCTGGGCGGGGTCGCCATCCAGACCGTCGTACTCGTCGCTCTGGACGCGTTCGGCGTCCGCGTCCGACGTCCCCTCACTTACCAGGCTGCGAGCCTGAGGCTCGTCCTGGAGGGCTCCATCGTCGTCGCGGTCCTTGCCGTCGTCGTCATGGGCGCGCAGCTCCCGAACACCGCCATCGCGTTCCGGCTCACCCCGGACGTGGTCGGCATCGCCGTGGTCTGGGTCGTCGGGTTGTTCCTGACGCAGCGCGCCGCAAAGCTTCCCTGGCAGAACAACGGGAACGCCCCGGACTCCCAGCCCGAGCCGCGCGGGCACTCCGCCCGAAAGCGCGCGGCCGACGCGACCACGAAGGGCGTCAGCACCGCCAAGGCGGTTGTCGTGTTCGGGGCAGCCGCGGTCGTCACTCTCGTCGCCGGGGCACTGCTGGAGGAGAGCGGCATCCAGGCCGCCGACCACGTCGGCCTGTCTGGCGTCCTGTTCGGAGCGACCGTCCTGGCAGCCGCCACCTCGCTGCCCGAGCTGTCTACCGGGCTCACCGCCGTACGCAGCGCCGACTACCAACTCGCCTTCGGCGACATCTTCGGCGGCAACGCGTTCCTGCCCGTCCTGCTCCTGCTGGCGACCGTTGTCAGCGGCAAGGCAGTCCTACCGAACGCCCACAACAGCGACCTGTACCTGGCCGCGCTCGGCGCTCTGCTGACGATCATCTACATGGGCGGACTGTTGTTTCGTCCAGCGCGAGAACACGCCCGACTCGGCGTCGACAGCATCGCGGTCCTTCTCGTGTACGCCCTGGGCGTCGTCGGCCTGCTCATCCTGCCGTCATGACAAGAGACTTGTCTCCACGGCCGGGAGGGCCGCTGCGGAAGTCGTCGCAATAACCTTCCCCAGTCGTAAAGCACCATGCCGCGGTATCACTCCATAGAAGTACGCGGGCTGACCGGGCTTTGGAAATCGACGCCCGAGCAAACGTCGGGCAGCCGGGTGTTCCGGCTGCCCGACGATTCTGGCTCTTACTGTGAATCAGCTTTCAACTGCAGAAGCCCACATTGAGGGGCAGGGACGTGTGGCAGGCGTTGTGCTTGATTTTATTGCCGCTGCCGGTTCCGTCCCAGACGATGTCCGCCGGCTTGTTGTGGCGAAGCCGGTTGAAGCGGACCGTGTTGTTCGTCGGGTCTGCGCCTCCCTGCGACTTGGTCGAGATGACAACGATTCCACCGGAGGCCAATGAAGGTCCGCTGGGGTGATTGTCGGAGACCCAGTTGCCCATAACCACAGAGTTGTCAACACCCGCCAGGGCAATCCCGATCCCGGACGTCGGCGGCCCCTCGGCTGCCGGGCAGGCCCCATCGTTGTCAGTCACCGTGTTACCGACGATCTTGAATTTGCCCGCGGGGAGGTCCCCGGGTGCTCCGCTACCGGAGTTGAGCGCGAGAATCCCTACGCAGTTGTCCCAGACGTGGTTGCCGACCGCGGTTATTTCGGTGCTGTCGCGCATAAACAGGCCGTACCCGTTGTGGTCGGCCCAGTTGTTCCGCATCACGCTGTCCGCGTCCGGCGAGTCACCCATGTACAGGCCGGCCTCACCGTTGTACGACACCCGGTTATTTGAGAACAGCGAGTGGGTCGAAACGAATCGGGCGATGCCGTAGCCACCGTTGTGATCCGCGCGCACGTTGTGCACGTACAGGCCCTCGGTGTTGAACCCGATCACACCGCTGTCGGAAAAACCCGTAAGCCGCAGATTCGAGATGGTCACTCCGACGACCGGCTTGGACGGGATCGGATTGCCCATCGAGTCCAACGCGCCGAACGGGCACAAACCTTCAACGGCCGCCGGGGTGCTGCCAGAAGCCGGGGTGTCACACACCGCTGTTGGATTCGGCGGAGGCTTGATCACAGTCTTCCACTCACCGGCACCTCGGATGTTCAACGTGATCGGAATGCCCACGCTGTCCAGATAAGTTCCGGCCTCGAGCTGAATCGTGTCACCAGGACTCGCCGCGGCGACCGCAGCAGAGATCGTCCCGATACCCGGCTCGACATCCCACGTGTGATGCGTCGCGGCCTGCGCCGGCGCCGGCGCAACCACCACAACGGCAGTCGCAGCACTGACCGCCATCACCATTAGTTTGGACTGAAGTTTCATTCCAATTCTCCCCTCAAACACCACGAATAGGACCGCCTGGGCCGCCCGTCCCCCCGCTCGGGAGCCTCCTCGGTGCGCGTCTCCTCGACAAGCCCCAAAGCTGTAGCCGCTCAAGCACCCACCGTGACCCAAGGAGCGCGAAAAAACGGTCACAGAATTGCTCGCGGCATCAGAGGAGAGCAAGACGGCCGAACGAGCCAAATCCCGGATCATCGACTCGACGTACCCGCCGCACTAGGTTCCTGCCGCAATGCGCCCCCTCGAAGGAGGCGGCGTGCGCGGCAAGGTCGCCATCGTCGCGATCAGTTCCGGCTGAGTTGCTAACGACGGTTCATAAATATCACTCGGCTTCAAGAGGCGGCTCACCTAGGCAGCTCGTGCTGCGCCCAGTGCCCGGTAGTGGTCGACGATGTTTCCCAAGACGTCGTCCCACGGCGTGGGGGTGAGGCCGAAGGTCGACTGAGCCGCAGACGAATCGAGCACAAACGGCAGCTGGGTCTGGTAGCCGACCTCACCCAACTCACGAATCGTTGGATTGAAGAGACCCATTACCCGCAGCACAAACGCAGGAACGACTCCGACCTTCACTGGGTCAACGCCTGCAACTCGAGCAAGATCGTTTATTGCCTCGCGCTGACTTATGGGCGCGTTGCTCGGCACATGCCAAGCGCGACCCCAGGCTCGTTCATCCGCGGCCACGGTGACAAGCAACTCGGCGACGTCGTCGACGAAAGTCCAACTATGGGGTTGATCCGCGTTACCCAAAACTTTTACGTTTTTGCCCGCCAAGACTTTCGGCACGACGCGATCACCAAGATGGCTCTGCGAATCGCGCCCAACGTAGTCCGCGCCGCGAATTTCGGTGACGCGAACGCGCCCTGCTTTGTGAGTCGCGAGGGCATCGAGCCACATCTGTGTTCGGATGCGCCCCTTGGTTCCGTGCGGGTTCAGTGGCGTCAACTCGGTCATTGGCGCGTCGACTCGGCCGTATCCATAGAGGTTGCTCACCGTCGCCAGAACTGCGTTGTTACGCTCCGCCGCCTCGAGCAGCGACTTCGCCAACGGCGGCCATTGAGTTGCCCACTGGTGGTGCGGCGGGTTCGCGCAGTTGTAGATCACCGCGGCGCCCTCCGTGAGCTGGTTCAACACCGCAGGATCTGATGCATCGGCACGTACGCGCTCCACGTTGGGAAGGTCCGGACCGGAGCCCGATCGCGTCACGACCACGACGCGCTCACCTCTGCCCGCGAGGCTGCGCGCCGTCTGTGTCCCAACTGGACCTGCGCCGACGATTACATGGGATTGTTCGTTCACGTGAATCACTCCGATCCATCATCGACGCGTACGCCTCCATCGGTGACTTCGTTGAAGCCACGTCCGGACCGCAGCTACAAGCGGGGGTCTTGGATTCGCTCGCGTACGGCGGCAGCTGCGGCATCATCGGGCGCGGACTGCGCCTCGAGCTCGGCTGCGACTCTGCGCTGGTAACGCTGGACCTCGACAGATTTGGTCTCGCTGTCCCAACCGAGCACGCCCGCCATCAGGTTCGCCGCGTGGCGAGCGGCGACCAAGCCCCGATCGCCGGCTTCCAAGTAGAGGCGCGTACGCCGGGTCAGCACATCGTCAACGTGAAGTGCACCCTCATGGCTCGCGGCGTGCACGATCTCGACCGCCAGCGTTCCTGCCCCTCCTGGCACTTCCGTTGCGAGTTCCGGGTTGGAAGCCACGACATCCAACAATTCCGACAACAGTGATCCGTATCGCCCCGCCAACCGTTCAACATGCGCGTCGTCGATGTGCGCCGCACCCGGGTGACTGCGCGCTCGAGCGGCTGCGTCATCGGGTTCGACCGCGCCAATGAGCGGTGTCGTGGACGTCGTCGAAGCGGGCAACTCACCAAGGTCGTCGGCGAGTCGATCGACTGTGTCTTCGGCCATCACCCGATAGGTCGTGTACTTGCCTCCGGTGATGGTCACCAGTCCCGGAAGCGGTCGTCGAAGTGTGTGTTCGCGCGAAATTTCAGATTCGGTCATTCCTTCTGCGTCGACCAAGGGCCGCAACCCGGCGTAGAGCCCGATGACATCAGCTTCGGATAAGTCGCTCTTCAATGTGGCGTTGGCTTGACCGAGGAGGTACTCGAGATCGGCGTGGTTGGCCGAAGGGTGCGAGAGACCGTGATGCCACGCGGTGTCAGTCGTACCGAGCACCCACGATCGTCCCCACGGGAGGACAAACAACACACTCGTTTTCGTCTTCGTGATGAGCGCGAGTTGACCGTCGATGCGATCGCGAGGTATGACGATGTGTACACCCTTACTCGGGCGCATCTTGATGGGCGACTCGACTCCGGCGAGCTCCTCCGTAAGCCCAGCCCAGACGCCCGTCGCGTTGACGACAACGCGAGCGGGGACGTCGAACTCGGTGTCTGCCATGGCGTCGAAGACGCGTACGCCGACAACTTTCTCCCCGTCACGCACAATCCGTTGAACTCGCGCACCGGACACCACGGCCGCTCCATGGGCCGCGGCAGTTCTGGCGAGTTCGACCGTGTGACGGGCGTCGTCGACTTGAGCATCGAAGTACTTGATCGCGCCGGCCAGACCATCCTCACGCAAATCGGGGAACGTGCGAAGGGTCGCGGTCTTGGACAGATGACTGTGGTGAGGTACGGAGGGCTGACGACCGCCCAAAGTGTCGTAGAGCGTGAGTCCGGCCGCGACGTACGGCCGTTCCCACACTCGATGGGCGAGTGGATACAAGAACGGGAGCGGTCGTACCAAATGGGGCGCGAGTCGGTCCAGCAATAGCGCGCGCTCGCGCAACGCTTCACGGACCAAGCCAAAGTTGAACTGTTCGAGATAGCGCAGGCCGCCATGGACAAGTTTGCTGGATCGACTCGATGTGCCGGCAGCGAAGTCACGTTGCTCGACAAGTCCGACCGACAATCCACGCAGTGCAGCGTCAAGTGCGACACCGGCGCCGGTGACTCCGCCGCCGATCACGAGCACGTCCACGCCAGCTCGAAGTCGACTCAACGATTCCTGACGATAGGCGATGTTCAGAACGCCGGCGTTGGTCACAGGAAGTCCGGACCCGCGCCTGCGGACGCAACGGCGTTAAAGATTGCCGGCGAGCGAAGATGCGCGCGGTCGAATGCCCTCACTACTTTGGCTCTCAAATCGGCGACCAAAGCGCGATCAACGAGGGCGATAGCTGAACCGCCGAACCCGGCACCGGTCATACGTGCACCGTAGGCCCCGACTGACATCGCAACGTCAACGGCTAGATCCAACTCGGTACAACTGACTTCGTAGTCATCGCGCAGAGATGCGTGCGACGCCGCGAGAATGGGTCCGATGTCGCCAACCCGACCGTGGCGCATCAATGCGACCACGTCGAGGACGCGTTGATTTTCAGTCACAACGTGGCGAACCCGGCGAGCAAGAACGTCGTCAGATAGCACTTTCGTTGCCGCCTCAAGGTCTGCGAGCCCGAGGTCCCGGAGACTCTCGACCCCCAACAGGTTTGCGGCCCTTTCACACGACGTACGCCGTTGGGCGTACCCACCGTCCAGAAGCCGGTGGCGCACTCTGGTATCGACGACGAGAAGTTCCAGCTCGCGCGAGTTTTGATCGAACGGGACCGGTTCGACGGCAAGCGAACGCGTATCCACGAAAAGTGCGTGGCCTGCCTCACCCATCGTCGACGCCAGTTGATCCATGAGACCGCAGGGCACGCCGACGAATTCGTTTTCCGCCTCTTGCGCGACTAGCGCGACATCGCGCGGTGTCATGTTGGTCCCAGCCAAGGCCAACAGCGCCCCTGCGATAGCGCATTCAAGTGCCGCGGATGAGGAAAGGCCCGCACCGCTGGGAAGGGAGCCATCGACGAAAATATCGGCACCGCGAATTTCAACCCCACGTTGGATGAGCACCCACGCGACCCCAGCGGCGTACGCCGGCCAGCCGGGAACTCCA
>JBBRLC010000056.1:0-7402 GCA_038231595.1 Candidatus Nanopelagicales bacterium
CGATCTTGGTCGCATGGGCACCCAGACATACGACATCACGCACTACCAACCGATCCTGTTCGGGGCCAAGTCCTGGCAGGAAGTCGAAGATGTCGTCGGGGTGTTCTTTGACGCCGTTGATGACGATCTTGTCGCGTCCCTGCTCCCGACTGCCGTCTCTACCACTCGATAAATCGCTGCCTCATCTCGACCGGTCCGGCCATCGACGATTCGCCACCTAGACGGGCTCAGTTGTGGCTTCAATGAGTGCGCGGGCGCAGTTGGCTAGGTAGCATCCGTACAGGAGATTAAATGGCGCGCGCCGACGAGGGCCGCTTTCGCTGCGATGAATCCCGGGAGTCTCAATGCGGTGGAGGCTGATCGTCCCCTTGGTGCTCGCGCTGTGTCTCTCGGTGCTGGTCGTCGTGAAATTGGGTACGGTGTCAGCCGGAACCGCCGTGGGGGTGCCCACCACCTCGCCGAGCATCGGATCGCAAGTCCCTTCGGGGGCGGCGTCGAGTGCCGGAACTCCATCGCAAACCATCCCGATGCCAGATCCCTCCGCAAACAAGATGCAGCCGGCTTTCTCGGTCACAAAACTCAAGCCAGGAGAGAAGCCGCCTCAATTTGTGGTTTTGTCTTTTGATGGTTCCTGTAAGGACGAACTCTTCAACCACTTCATGCAGGTCGCAGATCGCAACCAGGCCCGCTTTACCTGGTTCCTCTCCGGACTTTGTTTACTCGGCGACAAGGATCGATTCCAGTACCGCCCCCCAGGGAAGCTACCCGGCTCGTCGGCGATTGGATTCGCCGAAGCTCCGCTGATTCCTGGGCGCATCCGTAACCTCTCTGCGGCCTACCTCAAGGGCCACGAGATCGGCACTCACGCTCTCGGCCACTTCTGCGGCGCCACCGGCGTCATGACATGGAACAGCGCAGCGTGGACGAGCGAGATGTCACAGGCGAACTCCTTCTTGGACAATTGGCGCGCGAACCTCGACAAGATCAATCCGGCACTGTCAAAGGGCGTACCCGATCTGCCATTTAACGCATCGACGTTCAAGGGAATTCGAACCCCGTGCCTTGAAGGTCATCGCAATCAGATGTGGCCGGTCTGGACGAAGTTCGGATTCAAGTACGACGCATCGTCTGCTGGCGAACTTGAGTGGCCGATCCGAATCAAGGGCACCAAGTTGTGGGAGTTCCCGCTGCAACTCATCGACGTTGTGGGTTTCAACAAACACGCGTTATCGATGGACTACAACTTCATGTGCCAGCAGAACAAGTGCTCAAGCAAGGCGACTGCCGCGGTGTCCAAGCGAGTCGAGGATTCGGCGTACGCCTCGTATATGAAGGCCTTGCATTCGGTGTGCAACGGAAATCGAGCGCCGTTGAATATCGGCAATCATCTGAATACCTGGATCAACGATGCCTACACGAACGCGCTCACCCGTTTTGTCGGCACCGCCCGCCAGGTTTGCCCGGACGTACAGTTCGTGCCATTCATCGACGTGGCAAAGTGGCTCGATGTCCAAGATCGATCCACGCTTAAAGCGCTGCGCCACAAAGGAACTCAGCGCGAAAAGTGACCTCTCCGCATTTTCTGCGTGAAAGGGAGTTCCGTCAGGCTCTATTGAACCAACGGTTCATTCATTTCCCACGTGATCGGCTACAAGATCAAAGTTTGAGGTACGAACCTGAAGTTTAACTTCAGGTTCGTACCTCTAAGGCAAGATCCTGGTGGGGGAGGTTCGGACGACTGTGTCTCGCGTCATGGCCGCGACGAGTTGCGTTATAACTCTGGTGGCCCGCGATTCCGCGCGTTCGACGCGGGCGGGTTACGCGTGCCGGACCTCGAGGGCGAACTTCGCAAGTGAGTCAGTGTCGACCAACGTTCCTTCGATCTGCTGAGCGCCACTCTTCGTCGCAGAGTCGACCATGCGGTCGAAGAAAATGCCTTCCGAAATGGCGACTTTGACCGCAAAGAAAGGTCGCTGGCAGCCCGCATCGATCAGCGCAGTTTCGGCGGCACCAGGTGAAGGATCGCCATCGATGAAGCCGGCAACTGCGAAGTAGTTGTGCGCGTGGGAAACCACTCCTGCCGCGCGCTCAAACGGAGCGAGCGCGGTCGGGTCCTTCGCTCCTGCGCCAAGGACTAGGACTCCCGCTAACTCGTCGTCGGGGACCCCGGCGCGTTGGATGAGTTCGGCAATGGCATCCGGGAAGTACGAGCTAGTGGCGAACGGCTCGGCCAACGAGACCGAGCAGCCGGGTGCGCCCCCAGAGATTTCGGCTACGGCACTCGGCACATCGATTCGAGAGTGAAATCCTGCAGTGACCAGCAGCGGGACGACTATTGCTTCGTGTACGCCCCGATCGGCAAGTGTGGCCGCGACTTCGGCCACGCGAGGCGGATGGTGATCCAGATAGACGACCGCGACGAGTTCTCTAGAAGCACGGGTGATGATCAGCGATTCGATTCGGCGCACTAAGCGCTCGACTCCGGCGCGGTGGCGAGGATCGGGCGACCCGTGGGCAAGCACGATGACGGCGCGCTCACCGTCGATCCTGGTCATGCGCTCGCAAACTCCAGATCGCTGACAACCTGAGGGTCGTTGATCGCGTGGACTACGTCACCGACAACGATGACGGCAGGCGACTGGATGTCGCGCTGCTTGGCCAACGTCGCAATGTTCGCGAGGGTGCCGACCGTGGTGCGCTGGTGCTCGGTCCACCCTGATTCGATGATGGCAACCGGAGTCGACGGGTCACGCCCCGAGGACATGAGTGCGTCAGCGGATTCACACAGCAGTCGTACGCCCATCAACATCACCAATGTCGTGGTGGCAGGGAGCCCACTCACGGTCGCAGAGATTGCGTCGATCCCGTCATGAGCGGAAATGACCGCAAAAGACGAGGCGACGCCGCGGTGGGTGACCGGTATTCCGGCCGCTGCCGGGACAGACACCGCACTGGTGACGCCGGGCACCACTTCAACTGGAACACCCGCACGTTGACAGGCGAGAAGTTCCTCGCCACCACGGCCGAGGACGAAGGGGTCCCCACCTTTGAGCCGCACCACATCTCGACCCAACGACGCGTGATGCACTAGGACGTCGTTGATCTCCTCTTGAGTCATCGTGTGATGACCCGGAGTCTTGCCGACGTCAACCACGATCACATCGTCGGCGAGTTCATCGAGAAGTTCGGTCGGCGCAAGCCTGTCAACGACAACGACGTCGGCCAGCGCCAGCAGCCGACGACCGCGTGTTGTGATCAGGTCGGGATGCCCGGGTCCACCTCCGACGAGGTGGACGACGCCAACGGAATTGCTGTCCGTCTCGGGAAGGCGCGTACGACGCACGGGTAGTTGACCGCTGTCCAGTGACGCTGCGATTGCATCTCTGATTGCGCGAGCTCGCCCCGGGTCGCCACCTCCGGAGACGGCCACGATGACGCCGTCGGCCGTAAGGGCGCTCGCCGGAGTCCATGCCCGAGACTCGTTGGCGCGATCCGCGCGTACGCACCAGATCCGCGACCAATCGCAAGCCGACGCGACCGCGGCGTCAACGTCGCCATCACCTGTCGCCGTGTGCACAATCCACATGCCATCAACGTCGCCATCGACATATTCGCGTGCATGCCAGCGAATGAGCCCAAGTTCCAACAACCCCGTCAGTTCCTCGCACAACCAAGGCGAGACCACTTCGACCGCTGCGCGCGAGTCGACCAAACCGCGTACGCGTCTTGCGGCAACGGGTCCACCACCGACGACAAGGCACCGTCGACCACTGAGGTCCAACGTGATGGGGTAGGTCGGCACCGAGTCCTGAGTCACAGCAGGTCCCCCACGACCGGCATGCCGCGGCGACGCCGGAGAGTGCGACGAATGCGTGCGAAGCCGAGACGGTCGACCACAAGTCCCACAATGAGCACGGCGATCACCACCGAGAGCACCTTGTCGACGCGGTCTTCCTTCTTGGCTACACCGAGAAAAGCGCCGATGCCCGTACCCAGGATGAGTTCGGCAGCGATCAGCGAACGAAATGCAAAGGCCCATCCGTGCTGGAGCCCGTCCACGATTCCAGGCAGTGCGGCGGGGACAACGACGCGGGTCATCATGGTTCGCCCACGCGCGCCGAGTGTCTGAGCTGCTCGGATGATCAACGGTGGAATCGCATGTACGGCATCTCGAGTACCGATCGCGATGGAAGGGATTGCCCCGAGCACCGTCACGGCGATAACCGAGGTGACGTTGGTTCCGCCGATGATGACGGCGAGCGGAATCCACACGGCCGACGGCAAAGATTGCAAACCGACAAGGTAAGGCGAGAGCCCGCGATCGGCCAAGGAGTTGCTACCTAGCACCAACCCGAGGAGAACGCCGGCGATCGCACTTCCGCTGAAGCCGATTCCCATCAGCACGAGCGTCCGGCCAAGGTCGCTTGCGAGTTGTCCGTTGAACGTGAGAGCCAGCAAGGTACGGAATGTGGTGACTGGTCCGGTCAAGGACGTCCCGGGGCGCGAAGCGAGCAACTGCTACCCGATCAGGCCGACGGTCGCTGTTACCAGAGGCGGTACGAGGACAGATACCGTTCGCGACGATCGGGTCCGGGGTGCAACGATTCGCTCCTCGCCGCTGGCTCCGCCAGGACGGCGCGCGGTGCTCGCGGTGGTCATGGGGCGTCAGCCGTTTCAATCGGCGCTGACTCGTCGCGGGGAGTAGCGTCGAAAACCTCACCATCGAGGGCCGCCCCATCACGCAAGTAGTGACCCACGACGCGGGCCAATGCGACAACTTCGGGGTCCTCAAGTAGCCGCGTTCGGGGGAGGGGAACGTTAACAACAGCGCGCATCCGTCCTGGTTTCGCAGCCATCACGGCGACTCGGTCTCCCAACACGACCGCCTCGCGCACGTTGTGGGTGACGAAAACGATCGTCTTGCCAGTGTCTTGCCATAGTTCTTGGACTTCGGCATGAAGGTGATCGCGAGTCTGTGCATCTAGAGCGGCGAATGGCTCGTCCATGAGCAGGACTTCGGGGTCCAGTGATAAGGCCCGCGCAAGCGCAACCCGTTGTTTCATTCCGCCGGAGAGTTCGTGAATGCGAGCTGTCGCGACGTCGGGAAGATGAACTCTTTCGAGCCAATCGTGGGCCATCCCTCGTGCCGTCACCTGGTCGTGGCCAGCCCGATGTAGTCCGAACTCAATATTCTCGATGACATTGAGCCAGGGAAACAGTGCGTGTTCCTGAAAGACGACCATCCGTCGCCGACCTGGCCCTTCGATGCGCTCACCGTGCGCCAAGACCTCACCGGCGTCTGGCTGTTGATGGCCAGCAAGGATGTCAAGCAGCGTTGACTTGCCGCAGCCTGAGGGGCCGACGATGCAAACGAATTCCCCACAGGAAATGTCGAGACTTACGTTGTCGAGGGCGTGTCCGCGACCCGTCGTCCCCGCGTAGTACCTGCTCACATCGTGCAGATGAAGTGCCACATCGTCATGGACTTGGCCATCCCCCGCATGGGGTTGATGGGCGAGTGCAGCGGTCGTGTCCGGCTGGACGCTCATAAACCTGCACCCTGGGGAGTTGCTTTCCTCGGCGCTTCCGCGAGGCCCGCGGCAAGCGTTGTTCCATCCGCGTCGTCAATGACAAGGAACGACCCAGTACGCCGAATTCGGTTGTAGGCATCGACTGCTACGGCCTCAGCTAGCCGTATGTGAACGCGACCGATTTCATTGAGTGCCAACGTATCTGGAGACTCGTGGCGTTCAAGCGTATGGATGTCCAGATGGTCGATGACCTCACGAACTGCACCACGCACGGTTCGCGTTCCGATACGAACTAGCACGCGCTGCCCAGGTCGCAAAGCACTCGCCGCGACGACGCACACCGTGCCCATCAGGTCTTGGGTCAGTGGCGGCTGCGATTCGATCGGAGCGAGGAGGTCACCTCGCGAGACGTCAATGTTTTCCGCCAGTCGCAACGTGACTGACTGTGGAGCAAATGCGCGCTGATGGGTTGCTTGGTGGGTATCGATCCCCACGACGCGTGATGTATGTCCCGACGGCAAGACCACAACGTTGTCGCCAACCGACACAACACCCGCGGCGATGCGTCCCGCGTAGCCTCGATAGTCGGCGTGCTCTACTGACTGTGGCCGTACGACGTATTGAACCGGGAAACGAAACGCCTGCCGTCTCGGATCGTCGCCAACCTCGACCATTTCCAGGTGTTCGAGAAGAGTAGGACCGGCATACCAGGACGTATTTGTGGATCGGTCGACGACGTTGTCGCCGAGCAGTGCCGACAATGGAATTGCCACCACGTCGTCGACGTCGAATTCTTTGGCAAACGCGGTGAAGTTGCTACTGATCGAGTTGAAAATCGCCTCGTCCCACTTGATCAAGTCCATCTTGTTCACAGCGAGAACGATGTGTCGTACGCCGAGGAGCGCGGCCACCGCAGCGTGTCGGCGGGTCTGCTCGATGACTCCGTGTCGTGCGTCGACGAGGACGAGCGCGAGCTCGGCCGTTGAGGCGCCGGTCACCATGTTGCGCGTGTACTCGACGTGTCCGGGCGTGTCAGCCAGGATGAATGAGCGTGTTTCGGTAGAGAAATAGCGATAAGCAACATCGATGGTGATGCCCTGCTCGCGCTCGGCGCGCAGTCCGTCAGTCAGTAGCGCAAGGTCGGCGCCATCAAGCCCGCGGTCGCGACTCGCGCGTTCAACCGCGGCAAGTTGATCGGCCAAGACTGACTTCGTGTCATGCAGGAGTCGCCCAACGAGTGTGCTTTTCCCGTCGTCGACACTGCCCGCGGTGGCAAAGCGAAGCAGATCGTGGGGGTGGGTTGGCGTGACCATTAGAAGTAGCCCTCCTTCTTACGGTCTTCCATCGCAGCGTCGCTCAGTCGATCATCCGCGCGGGTGGCGCCGCGTTCGGTGAGTTGACTCGCAGCTACTTCGCGGAGCACTGCCACGGCATCGGTGGCGTCGGAGTCCACGGCGCCGGTGCAGGACATGTCCCCGACGGTGCGATAGCGAACTCGGCGACGCTGAACAACTTCTCCGGTTCGCGGACCACCCCATTCCCCCGGTGCCAACCACATGCCATCACGTTCGAAGACGTCACGCTCGTGGGCGTAGTACATGGCCGGGAGTTCAATCTCTTCTTTCGCGATGTAGCGCCAGACGTCGAGCTCGGTCCAATTGGACAGCGGGAACACGCGTACGTGTTCGCCAGCGCGATGCCGGCCGTTGTAGAGGTCCCAAAGTTCTGGCCGTTGTCGACGCGGGTCCCATTGGCCGAACTCGTCGCGCAATGAGAAGACCCGCTCCTTCGCCCGCGCCTTCTCTTCATCGCGGCGACCGCCACCGAAGACTGCGTCGAACTTGCCCGCGGTGATCGCGTCGAGCAACGGC
>JBBRLC010000057.1:0-7366 GCA_038231595.1 Candidatus Nanopelagicales bacterium
AACGCCCTCGGCTTCGTAGAGCGCCGTCAACTCATCATCGGAGCGGAACGTGCCGTCGTCGTTAGCGGCCTTGCTCCACGGAATCGACGCAGCTGTCGGGATGTGTCCGGCGCGCTGTGACTGCTCTTGGGGGAGATGGGCTGGTGCCAGCAGGCGACCCGCGTACTCATCAGGTGAGCGGACGTCGACGAGATTGCTCGAACCGATTGCCGCACTCACATCATCGCGAAACGCGCGGATCGTCTTGTCCTGCTCCTTGGCGGTGTATGACGCGGGGGCGCGGTCGACGACATCGCTAACAAGTTCGCGAGATTCGAGCTCCCACTTCTTCCGACCACCATCGAGCAACTTCACACTTTCGTGGCCATACAACTTGAAGTACCAGTACGCGTATGACGCGAACCAGTTGTTGTTACCGCCATAGAGCACGACGGTGTCATCGTTGCTGATGCCCTTGCGGGACAGGAGATCCTCAAACTGCGACTTGCTGACGAAGTCGCGGCGTACCTGGTCTTGGAGATCCTGCTTCCAGTCGATACGCACTGCATTGCGGATGTGATTCTTTTCGTACGCCGTGGTGTCTTCGTCTACCTCGACGAGAACAACCTTGGGGTCGTCTAGACGGGCCTCGACCCAGTCGGCGTCCACGAGGACGTCGCTGCGGCTCATGATTCTTCTCCGGGGGTCTGCGCCCGCGGGTGCGAGCGACTCGGGGGTGCGGTGAGGGTAGGGAGATGGCTTGTGTGTCGACTCACGAGTTGAGCGCCGACGTACGCGGCGTCGTGAACCGCTTGGCGATGAGGAAGACCTCGCACCCAAGGCAGAACGCGAAGGCGGCGTTGAGGAATGCGGCAGCAAGTGCGGCCGCAATTGCGATGACTGCAAGGGGGGTCACGCCGACGAGCAAGCCAAGATCTGCGACCAGTGCGAAGCCCAGGCCGACGGCTTGAGCAAAGCGCGGAGGGTTGGGGTCCTCCCACTGCGTTGGCGGTTGAAGCCGCGGGCGGACAACGCGGCGGAAAATCACGCCGTACGGCTGCGCCTGCAGTCCCACAATTGCACCGAGTGCAAAAACCACGGTTTGGAACCCGATCGCCACGGCACCGATCGTGGTGCCAATTCCAACCAGGGCAATGGCCAGCACGAGCGTTGTAAACGCCGCGCCAAAGCGAGGGCCTCGGACATCGATGAGTCCGGCCAACGGTGGCTTCGACACCTCGGATGTCGATCGGTCCGCTGTGGACGTTGTATTGGGTTCAATCAGACTGAACATGTGCTGCTCCCGACGATTTCGAATGGGCTCGAATCGGGTGGCGTTAGCTCGCATGTCGGGGTGGCATGAGCGCGGACCTAGCAGCGAGATTCACAATGATTCTCGAGCGGTCTAAGACGCACTCCCCAGCATGTCCTTCGAGGGACGCAGCCCGGTCAGGACATGCACATACACGCGCAGGAATCCACCCGGCAGAAATCCACCGTGCGTCGCTTTGTGAGCGCTACCTGCTTGGGCACGTCTGCGAGAGTACGCAGCACAGTCCAAGGGGCGAAAGCGTTGTCCACCATGTGAGACGCCGCCCGCACCCGAGGATGCTTCGCCGCCCGCCGACAGAACCTGGTCACGGGATGACATCACCCAAGGCCGCAATGACGTCGGCCTTTCGAGGCTGACCCGCGGCCCGCTTGCGGATACGGCCATCGGAATCGAGCACGAAGACAGTTGGAGTGCGAAGGATGTCCAGGCGGCGGACGAGACTCAAATGCGATTCAGCATCGATTTCCACGTGCGCCACTCCGGGAACCGATGCAGCGATGTCGTGCAAGATCACCCGGGTAGCTCGGCAGGGCTGGCAGAACGACGTTGAGATCTGAACCAGCGTTGCGGCAGCTCCAAGGGGCGCCTCAAGATCAACCGAGGTGAGGACGTCACCGCCGTGTTCGGCTCGACTTGCGTCGTCCACACCGACTTCCGGCGCGTCATCTGCCACCGGAACCGGCAGGCGAACGTCATCGGTCTCACGAGTCGACCCTGGTTCAACATCGCGCAATTGACCATCTGTGCGTCGACGCCACAGTCCGAAGATCGTCGCAGCGACGAGGACGATGACCAGGACTGTCACACCGGAACGCACGTCACCAACCTACTTCGCACGAGAGTCATCAATGGGCTCCGCGGACTGCGACAACCAGAGCCCGATCCGATCCACGAGGTCTCGGTCAACGGCAGCTTCAGCATGACCAAATCCGGATTCGATCCACAGGTCGCGCCGCACTCCCACCTCCTCTCCCACGTTCTTCGTCCGCCACGCCAGGGATTGCCTCGACGCCTCAAACAGCGCGTGGGCGTGCTCGAGGGGGAAGTAGTGGTCGGCGTCGCCGTGGACAATCAACAAGTCGGTAGCGGCGAGTTCCGCGACAGCTCCAACAGGTGAAAGCGGGGGTTCGCCGAGGTTCCACGATCTCGAACTGATCCTGGTGTTGCGAGTCAAGGCCGCAGCCCGGCGTCCGAGGCGTGATTCAACGACGGAGTGTAGGAAACGCATCGATGGCGTACCGCGGTAGTACCAAAATGCGGGACCACTGACCGCCGCGACTGCAGACACTCCACCGAGAAGCGCAGCGTGGCGTAGTACAACCGAGGCCCCCATCGAAAATCCGACACTGACCACGCGTCGGTAGCCCAAACTTCGAGCCCAGTCGGCGGCGGCCTGCACGTCGTAAATCTCGCTGTCCCCCAGAGACGACTCACCCTCAGAACTTCCGTGGCCGCGAAAATCGAATGACACGACTCCGAGTTGATCGGCAAGCGCCACCGCAATCGCCCGTACGGCTGGGCGTTTCCATGATCCGGTAAAGCCGTGGCCGAGCAAGGCCACGGTGTCGCTCGACCCATCGGCCATGGGGTCGTGAGCGGCGTTGATGCGTATTCCATCGCTCGTCACGAGCGTGGCGCGTTCTCTCGGCAGCACATTCGCCGTAGTCATGGTCAGGTATCCTCGCATCGGATTTCAGACTCGCGAGTCGACGATGTCAGACCCCTTGGAATCCTGGAGAACTCAGCCGATCTCGCCTCCAAGGGCGTGGCCGACAGCGCAGGAGGTGATCCGTGGCGGACTTGCTCTTATTGACCCCGACTTTCGGTTCCTCGTCGGACGTGCTTCCCGCGCTCGGGCTTCTCCAACATCGCGTGCGCATCCTGCCACCCGAAGCGACCGCGCTTCTGGAAGCGCCACACGCCGACATCCTGATCATCGATGGGCGACGCGACCTACCGGGAGTGCGCAGTCTGTGTCGCCTCATCCGCACCACCGGCGTTGCCTGCCCTGTCCTCCTCGTCGTTACCGAAGGTGGACTCACCGCAGTCAGCGCTGATTGGGGAGCCGACGACGTCGTACTCGACATCGCTGGGCCGGCGGAATTGGACGCCCGGATTCGTCTAGCGCGCGAGCGGTTGAGTCAATCGATCGGCGACGACACCCCGAACGAAATCCGTAACGGAGAACTCACTATTGATGAAGCGACCTACACGGTTCGCCTGCGAGGTGAGGTCATAGATCTGACCTATAAGGAGTTTGAATTGTTAAGATATCTCGCTCAGCACCCTGGGCGAGTATTCACCAGAGCCCAGCTGCTGCAAGAGGTTTGGGGCTATGACTATTTCGGCGGGACTCGGACTGTCGACGTTCACGTGCGTCGGTTGCGGGCGAAACTTGGCACAGAACATGAGGCGCTAATCGGGACAGTCCGTAACGTGGGATACCGTTTCGTGGCTCCTCCCCGTGTCGAAGAACTCTCTCCGGCCCACGCGACATGAGTTTCGTGACGCAATGAATCCCACTCCAGGTTTGACACCAGATTTGCGCATCGAAGTGAGTACCCGGCTGGATCCGGTTGAGGTAGCAGCGGTTGGTTTGCTGGTTGAGGCGGTCACCGAAGCCGACGGCGTACGACCCCTCGACGAACACGTCATGCTGCATCTTCGCTACGGCGGTGACTACGACGTACGTCACGTGCTCGTGTGGCATCGTGACGAGCACAAGACCGACCTCGTGGTTGGCTACCTGCACCTTGATGTCACCGACCCCGTGGCTGGCTCGTCGGCCGAACTAGCCGTACATCCCCAACATCGTCGACGCGGTATCGGTGCCTCGATGGTTGCCCAAGCACTGGCTGAATCACCCGATCATCGGGTCCGTCTGTGGTCGCATGGGGAGTACGCCGCAGCCGGTGCCCTTGCCCGTGCCATGGGGTTCAGCGTGTCGCGCGTCCTCTGGCAAATGCGTCGATCACTGTACTCGGCACTTCCTCGCGTCGATTTACCGAACGGGGTCGCACTGCGTACCTTCGTGCCCGGCAGGGACGAGGCCGAGTGGCTGGGACTCAACGCGCGTGCGTTTGTTGATCTGCCCGATCAGGGACGCTGGACGGAAGCTGATCTAGAAGAGCGCATGCGCGAAGCGTGGTTCGACCCCAATGGTTTCTTGGTGGCCTACCTAGATCGACCCGGTGATCCCCACCACGGCTCGATGGTCGGATTCCATTGGACGAAGGTCCATGGGAGCGATCCTCACATCGGCACCGACATCCACCACCATCACGAAACGCTTCACCCTCACTCCTCCCCGAAGGATGATCACGAACACGAACACGCACACGAACCGATTGGCGAGGTCTACGTCGTCGGAGTGGATCCGCAATGGCGTGGCACAGGGCTCGGTCGCGGCTTGACCGTCGCGGGACTCCACTATCTTCGCAACCTCGGCTTGTCCGCGACGATGCTGTACGTCGATGCAACCAATACGCGCGCCATCAGGCTCTACGAGAGTCTCGGATTCAATCGCTGGGACACCGACGTGCAGTACCAGCGCTGAGATCGTGTTGAGTGCCGAGCCAGTGGGGGAACGTCGTCAGAGAATCAGCGGTTTGATTGGAGCGGCGACGAGAGCGGGATCGTTGCGCCAGTCCACGCCCGGAACATCGATGTAGAGTTCGATTTCGTTGCCGTCAGGATCGGCGATGTAGAGGCTATGGGTCACCGTGTGGTCGCTGGCTCCCAACAGCGCGACGCCGTGTTCGTGCAAGGTCGCCACAGCATCGCGGAGGTCGTCGTCGCTATCACCAATCTTGAGACCAAAATGATAGAGCCCGACACGTCGGCCCGCGGGTATGGCAGTGGCGTCTTGACCAACCTCGATCAATAAGAGTTCGTGGTGAGTCCGATTGGAGGGAGCCGAGAACGCCGCTGCCGGAAACGGCAGGGGATCGTCACCACCACCGAAGATGGGCCGCCAGCCGAGTACGTCGCGATAGAAACGTACCGACGTCGCTAAGTCCCGGACGTAGAGGACCAGGTGCCCAAGTTCTCGGATCTCCACCGACATGCCTCCTTCATTGAGTTAGCAATGAGAAGGCTATCCCGCACGCTCATCTGATCAGAGGTGGCAAGTTCGACCACCGTTGGCGTCAGACTTCGGCCGGACGGGGAAAGGCTGGACCCCACAGGTCAAGCACGTTGACGATTCGGCGCGGTGGCTCCTGCTCGACTCTGATCCCTGCCTCGGCCAATGCGGCACCCACGACCGGGTGCAGGCGTTCTTCGGTGAATCGATCGCAGTCTTCTTTGCTGTCCCAGATATCCAGGTAGTGCAAATGCCCATCTTCACGCTCAATGGCGATATGGATCACTGCACCTTTCGCGGGCTCATCACCGAGGCCTTCCAGGATCCGTGCATAGACAGCTGAGTTGATCGGCACGTCTTGCTCGTAGGCGAACATGTTGTCCCCTCAAGTTAAACCGAAGGTACTTCGGATGTATATACACTAGGCATCGTGGTAGGGACCGTCAAGCCCCGTTCGTACGACAGCGCTGCACGACGCTCAGCCTCGCTCGAGCGCCAATCAAGGATCTTTCAATCCGCACGTGAGGTATTCGTCGAGCGCGGATACCCCGGCGCCACCATGGCCGCCATCGCCGAACGAGCCGGCGTTGCGCTGGACACGGTGTATGAGTTGGTGGGACCTAAGCCGGAACTCTTTCGACTCCTCATCGAGACTGCGATCTCCGGTCAGGATCGCGCCGTGCCGGCCGAGGAGCGCCAGTACGTCCAGGACATGCAGACCGAGCCGAGCGCGGCCGGCAAATTGCGCATCTACGCCATGGCCCTGCCGCAATTGCATGCACGACTCGCTCCGCTGGTCGCGGTGCTGCAAGCGGCCGCATCTGCGGAACCAAAACTCGCTGAACTGTGGACCGAGATTAGTGAGCGGCGCGCCACAAACATGCATCGGTTCGCCGTCGAACTTCACAAGACTGGTGAACTCGCGGTGTCGGTAGATCACGCAGCAGATGTGATTTGGGCGATCAACTCTCCGGAGCTCTACCTACTGCTGGTTCGCCAACGCGAATGGACCGCCGACGAGTACAGCGACTGGCTCGCTGACTCCTGGGAACGCCTACTCCTCATGCGCGAGAGCCCGCGGATCAGTGGATCGGTCCCCGGCGGCTGAGCTACTTTGACGGCATGGTCCGTCCATCGAAGATTTCGTCAACCGCCGAAGGTACGATTCGTGGCTGAGCGCGGAGGAGTTCGGGCTGCGCCGAACATCGATGCCACCTTTGATGCGTGCAAACTCGTCGGCTCCAACTTCGAGCGTTGCACCTTCGGAGCGCTCAAAGTCACGGGTGGCGATTGGTCTTTCGTCGGATGCCCTGGGGCAGACCTGAGGGGTACGACTTTCCTTGGAGTTCGAATGCGCGAAGCCGATCTGACCGGCGTACGGACTGAGGCCTCGACCCTTCGCGACGTCGACCTATCGGGCGCTTGGGCTGCAGTGCGCCAGTCTTGCTGGCTGCGACTTGCGCGGATCGGATCTGTCCACGATCGACCCAACGACGACCGACCTTCGAGGCGGGTCGATCGGTTGGGAACAGGTGGTGCAACTGGCTACGTCGCTCGGGCTGGACGTCCGGACCTACTAAGAATTGGCGGTTTACACTTTGTTCACCCGATGGATTGGACTTCTCGCGCGATCGCGTCGGCTTCCGTGGCACGCTGGGACCATGACTCTCGACGAGGCTTCACCTCTCCCGGCTGGAACCGTCGAGTTGGTCAACCTCACAACCACGGCGAGTCCGACCGTGCTCAGCACGTCGTCGGTCGCAGCCAGTGAAGACAAACCGTCGGGATCAACTCTGACAGTTCCCGACGCTCAATTCCTCGATCGTGAGCTTTCTTGGCTGGCTTTCAATCAACGTGTTCTCGAACTCGCCGAGGATGTCGAAATACCCCTGCTCGAACGGGTGCGGTTTCTCGAAATCTTTGCGAGCAACCTTGACGAGTTCTTTATGGTGCGAGTCGCTGGCCTCAAG